>JBGKDR010000090.1:0-1154 GCA_042954225.1 Parasynechococcus sp. | reverse complement strand
TGGCTCACAGGGCCATGCCCATGCGCTGAACCTCAAGGACAGCGGCGTCAACGTGGTGGTTGGCCTCTATGACGGCAGTCGTTCCGCCGAGAAGGCCAAGGCTGACGGCCTTGAGGTCCTGAGCGTTGCCGATGCATCGGCAAAAGCGGACTGGATCATGGTGCTCCTGCCCGATGAATTCCAGAAGGACGTCTACGAGAAGGAAATCGCTCCCCATCTCAGCGCTGGCAAGGTGCTGAGCTTCGCGCACGGCTTCAACATCCGCTTCGAGCTGATCAAGCCCCCTGCCGATGTCGACGTGGTGATGATTGCCCCCAAAGGCCCGGGTCACACCGTCCGCTGGGAATACCAGAACGGGCAGGGTGTGCCTGCCCTCTTCGCCATCGAACAGGACGCTTCAGGCAACGCGCGCGGCCTGGCCATGGCCTACGCCAAAGGCATCGGTGGAACCCGCGCCGGCATCCTTGAAACCAACTTCAAGGAAGAAACCGAAACCGACCTCTTCGGTGAACAGGCTGTTCTGTGTGGTGGCCTCTCTGAGCTGGTCAAGGCTGGCTTCGAGACCCTTGTTGAAGCTGGCTACCAGCCCGAACTGGCTTACTTCGAGTGCCTGCACGAGGTGAAGCTGATTGTGGATCTGATGGTGAAGGGAGGACTGACCTCCATGCGCGACTCCATTTCCAACACCGCTGAATACGGTGACTACGTGAGTGGCCCCCGCCTGATCACCGCCGACACCAAGGCCGAGATGAAGCGTGTTCTGGCCGACATCCAGGACGGCACCTTCGCCAGGAACTTCGTGGCCGAGTGCGACGCCGGCAAGCCGGAAATGAAAAAGGTCCGGGACCGCGATTCCCAGCACCCGATCGAAAAGGTCGGCAAGGGCCTGCGTTCGATGTTCAGCTGGCTGAAGGACGCCTGAACGGGCGAAGCGCAAGGCGATCAATGGGGAGGCAGGGGCCCTCTGCCCCCCCCTGATCAATGTGAGGCAAGACAGGGCATTTGCCGCCAAGGTGACTGAGTGAACCTGCACTCCCTGAGACGATGAATCGGCTGTGGCGTCCCGGACCAACCACTCTGTTGGCGACGACACAGGCGGGTCGCAACCTGACCTTGGCCTCCACTGCCTGGATGCTGAGTGGTCTGACCCCCTC
>JBGKDR010000089.1:0-2327 GCA_042954225.1 Parasynechococcus sp. | reverse complement strand
CCGACCTGTTCAACTCCGGTCTCCGTCCTGCGATCAACGTGGGTATGTCCGTGAGCCGTGTGGGCGGTGCTGCCCAGACCAAGGCCATCAAGAAGATTGCCGGCACTCTGAAGCTGGAGCTGGCTCAGTTCGACGAGCTGGCTGCCTTCTCCCAGTTCGCATCCGATCTGGATGCGTCCACCCGTCAACAGCTCGAGCGCGGCAAGCGTCTGCGTGAACTGCTGAAGCAGCCCCAGTTCAGCCCCCTGATCCTGGCTGAGCAGGTCGCCATCGTTTACGCCGGCGTCAAGGGCCTGATCGACGAGGTTCCCGTCGACAAGGTGGTTGAGTTCTCCCGTGAACTGCGCGAGTACCTCAAGTCCAACAAGCCTGAGTTCATCTCCGAGATCCAGGAGAAGAAGGTGATGAGCCCCGAAGCTGAGGCCATCCTCAAGGCCGCGATCAGCGAAGTCGTGTCCACCATGGTCGCTTCGGCGGCTTGAGGTAGAAGCCGACATGGCGAATCTCAAGGAAATCCGAGACCGAATTAAATCGGTCAAGAACACCCGCAAGATCACTGAGGCCATGCGCCTCGTGGCTGCGGCCAAAGTCCGTCGCGCTCAGGAGCAGGTGCTCCGCAGTCGTCCCTTCGCGGATCGTCTGGCCCGCGTCCTGGAAAATCTCCAGTCGCGCATGCGCTTCGAAGACGCCGCCGCTCCGATGATGGAGCAGCGCAACGTCGAAACAATCACCCTGGTAGCCGTCACCGGAGACCGTGGTCTCTGTGGTGGCTACAACGCCAACATCATCAAGCGCACCGAACAGCGTTTTGCTGAGCTCAAAGGCAAGGGTTTCGATGTGAAGCTCGTCCTGATCGGCTCCAAAGCCATCAGCTACTTCACCAACCGCAGCTACCCGATTCAGGCCACCTTCACCGGTCTTGAGCAGGTTCCGACTGCCGATGAGGCCAATTCGATCGCCTCTGACGTTCTTGCCGAGTTCCTCGCCGAGGGAACCGACCGGGTGGAACTGGTGTTCACCAAGTTCATCAACCTGGTGAGCTGCAAGCCCGTGCTGCAGACGCTGCTTCCCCTCGATCCCCAGGACATCGCTGATCCCGATGACGAGATCTTCCGTCTCACCACGAAAGATGGCCGTCTGACGGTTGAACCCGGCGCTGGTCCCGCCAATACCGAACCGAAGATCCCTTCGGACATCGTGTTCGAGCAGAGCCCTGAGCAGCTTCTCAATGCCCTGCTTCCTCTGTATCTGCAGAACCAGCTGCTGCGTTCCCTGCAGGAATCCGCTGCCTCTGAACTGGCCAGCCGGATGACGGCCATGAACAACGCCAGCGACAACGCCAAGGAATTGGCCAAGACGCTCACCCTGGATTACAACAAGGCCCGTCAGGCTGCGATCACCCAGGAGATTCTTGAGGTCGTGGGTGGATCCGCTGCCGCTGGCGGTTGATCCTTCAACCCTCGTGTCTTGTAAGCCGGTCCTTCGGGACCGGCTTTTTTTGTGCCGATGATCGGGCCACTCTGGAGGGAGCAGCCCGATGCCGGTGCAATGCCATCCGTTGTTCCCCACCACCGTGGCCACGGAGCAACTGGCCTTGGATCCTCTTGATCTGGCCGTCAAACTTCAGGCATTGCTGACCCTGCGAGGAGAGGCGACCGGCAACCCCAGTGAGGGCTGCGCCTGGACCGGGGACCTCAACGGGGTGTGGCAGCTGCACCGCCATCCCGAGTTTGAGGACCTGGCTGGTCAGGTGACCGCCGCAGCCTGGTGCTACCTCGAGCGTCTCGGCTTTGATCGCAGCCGGCTGGCGTTGCATCTCCAGCGCTGCTGGCCGGTGATCAGTGACTGGGACCAAAGCATCGGTCGCCATCACCATCCCAATGCCCACCTCAGTGCTGTTCTGTATCTCTCAGGGTCAGGCAGCGGAGACGACGGGTGCCTGCGTCTGCACGCCCCAAGCCAGCTCAATGAACTGGTGCCGGGTCTTGCTGTCGGTCACGACGGTCCCTTCAGCCCTGAGGGTTGGCGCTCGCAACAGGTCTGGGATCTGGCCCCGGAGCCGGGTCTGCTGATCTTCTTTCCCTCGCGCCTTGAGCACAGCGTCACCGCCAACACCGATCCCGAGGCCCTGCGCTGTTCGATCAGTTTCGATTTTGTGCTCACAGCTCCGGTGGATCAGCCGCCGCCGGAGTACCTCGCCCCGCACCCTCAGCATTGGAGCTCGCAGCAACCGCCGTCAGCCTGAGAGGATGGCGCGACTGTGATCCCGTCTTGTCAATGTCCGACACCGCAACGGTTGTGGCCACCTATACCGTTCGTGCCGAGCT
>JBGKDR010000088.1:0-14707 GCA_042954225.1 Parasynechococcus sp. | reverse complement strand
TCTCCAGTGCTCCTGCGGATTCGGCTGGAACGACTCCTGCCCCTCAGACCACAGAGGCCGTTGATGCGTCGGTACCGAACGAACCCGTGATCGCGGCTTCTGAGCCAGAGCCGATTGCAACTGAGCCCGTCACGGCTGTTCCACCCACCGATCCAGCCATTGCGAGCACGGTTTCGATTCCTGCTGACGAGAGTGACGACGGCGGTGAATGGGAGCTTCTGACCGGGAAACTCCGTGACTGGATGGCCAACAACGAGCTGGGAGAGCTCTGGGACAAGACAAAAACACCAGCGAAATTGATCGGGGCGCTCCTGCTCCTGGTCGTGGTCGTCCAGATCTACAGCGGCATCCTGAACACCATCGCCAAGATCCCTCTTGCTCCTGGACTTCTTGAACTCGCGGGTGTGATCTGGCTGGGTCGTTTCGCCCTGCAGAAACTGATTCGCAACGATGACCGCCGCGAGGTTGCCGACAACCTGCGCCAGCTCTGGTCAAAGGTGGTTGGTCGCTGACCTGCCATACCCAATCCCGGGCTGGTCCGATTGGTAGTTTGATCAGACTTAATCAAGTCGTGCGGTGGACATTCAGCTCGGACGCTCCAAAACCGTTCGCCGGGCCTACGGAATTGATGAAATCGCGTTGGTGCCGGGAGGCCGAACCGTCGACCCTGAGGTGACGGACACCAGCTGGAGCCTGGGCGGCATCACCCGCGAAATCCCCATCATCGCCAGTGCGATGGATGGTGTTGTCGATGTGGACATGGCCGTACGCCTGTCGGAACTGGGGTCCCTCGGCGTGCTCAATCTCGAGGGGGTCCAGACCCGCTACGAGGATCCCAATACGGTTCTCGATCGAATCGCCAGCGTCGGCAAGGACGAATTCGTCCCTTTGATGCAGGAGATCTACAGCCAGCCCGTTCAGGAGTCGCTGATCCGCAAACGGATTCAGGACATCAAAGCCAAAGGCGGCATCGCCGCCGTGAGCGGCACCCCTGTCGCCGCCATGCGATTCGGGAAAGCCATCGCAGAGGCAGGGGCCGACCTGTTCTTTGTTCAGGCGACCGTGGTCTCCACAAACCACATCGGCCCGGAAGGCCAGGAGACACTGGACCTCAAGGCCCTGTGCAGTGACATGGGCGTTCCTGTCGTGATCGGCAACTGCGTCACCTATGACGTCGCCCTTGAACTGATGCGTGCCGGCGCTGCTGGTGTGATGGTGGGCATCGGTCCGGGAGCAGCCTGCACGTCACGTGGCGTGCTGGGCGTGGGCATTCCCCAGGCCACTGCTGTAGCTGATTGCGCTGCTGCACGCGCTGACTACGAGAAGGAAACCGGTCGTTATGTGCCGATCGTCGCGGATGGCGGCATCGTCACCGGCGGCGATATCTGCAAATGCATTGCCTGTGGGGCCGATGCCGTGATGATCGGTTCTCCGATCGCCCGTGCCGAGGAAGCACCGGGTCGCGGTTTCCACTGGGGCATGGCGACACCCAGCCCGGTTCTGCCTCGGGGGACCCGGATCAATGTCGGCAGCACGGGAAGCCTGGAACGGATCCTCCGAGGTCCGGCGCGACTCGACGATGGCACCCACAACCTGCTGGGTTGCCTGAAGACCTCGATGGGCACCCTCGGCGCCCGCACCATTCGAGAAATGCAGGAGGTGGACGTGGTTGTTGCGCCTTCGCTTCTCACCGAAGGGAAGGTTTACCAAAAGGCTCAACAACTTGGGATGGGTAAGTGAGGGAGCGTTAATCTGCAGTTGTGTGCGGGCGAATGCCTTCACACTCCTCACACACCCCGGCCCGACGCGCTCGGGCTTTCATTCTTGACATCCAAAGCATCACAGTTCTCCTCCGAACAGGCTTTTTGCGCCGTTCGGGGCGAATAGCGTTGCTAAATTCAAACGACATCTTTTAAGGCATATGTCCGGCGCTGCAGCAGTCACCGACGCCTCCTTCGAACAGGACGTTCTTCAAAGTGACGTGCCGGTTCTTGTCGATTTTTGGGCCCCTTGGTGCGGACCCTGTCGCATGGTGGCTCCAATCGTCGAGGAGATCTCCAAGGAGTTCGAAGGACAGATCAAGGTGTTCAAACTCAACACCGACGAAAACCCCAACGTGGCCAGCCAATACGGCATCCGCAGCATTCCCACGCTCATGGTGTTCAAAGGTGGGCAGAAGGTCGACACCGTTGTTGGAGCTGTTCCGAAAGCCACCCTGTCAGGCACCATTTCCAAGTACCTCTGATCTGATCCATCCGGTCAGTCCACGGAACCTTTGAGCGCGACCCTCGGCTTGATCGATTACGGAATGGGCAACCTCCATTCCGTCAACAAGGCCTTCCAACGGCTGGATCGCCCCCTCAAGTCCGTCAGCTCACCAGATGATCTCAATGGCTGTGAGGCGCTGATCCTTCCTGGAGTTGGCGCCTTTGACCCTGCCATGGAGCGTCTTGAAGCAACAGGCCTTGTTCCATTCCTGAAGTCCTGGAATCAGAACGGGAAGCCACTGCTCGGCATTTGCCTCGGCCTGCAACTCCTCTTCGATTCCAGTTCGGAAGGACGTCGTGCGGGCCTTGGTCTTCTTCCCGGACGGGTGGAGCGGCTTCCAGAACTGACCGGTGAACGCATTCCGCACATGGGCTGGGCTCCCCTGTCCGTCCAGAACGACTGTCCGCTGCTGCAACGGAAGGACAGCCCTCTCTGGGTCTATTTCGTCCATTCGTTCGCAGCCAGACCATCTCGACCTGATGCTGTCGCCGCCACAGCTCCTTTTGGCTCCGAAGTCGTCACGGCCATGGTGTGGTCAGGACGGACGGGAGCCTGCCAATTTCACCCGGAAAAATCGTCAGACCACGGTGCGCTTCTGTTGAAACGCTGGCTCGACTGGATTGACCGTGGTGCTCCGGTGCCGAATTGAAATCCCAGGGACAGCTCCGGCTGAGCGGAGGTCGGAAACTTCAGAGTCCTCCAGGACAGCTGACACGGCCAACCACTGGACGTGTGCGCGAGGCAGTGATGAACATGCTGTCCTCACGCCTGCAGGGGTGCCGATGGCTTGATCTTTGCTGTGGCAGCGGAATCATGGGCTGCGAAGCCCTTGTTCGAGGCGCCGACGAGGTCGTAGCCATCGACATTGATCGGCGGGCAGCAGCCGTGGCTGAACACAACCTTCAGGCGACTGCTAGCGGTCTGACACCTTCACCGCAGGTTCGCGTGATCAAACGCAGCATCACGAGCTGGCTGCAACAGGCTGGAACCATCGCCCCATTTGATCTGATTTATTTCGATCCTCCCTACAAGGCGAAGCTCTATGACCCCGTCCTCGACTTATTGCACAGACAAGAGCTTCTAGCCAGCGAAGGACGTCTGATTTGCGAATTCGATTGCAAGCAGGTCCCCGTGATCGACAGTCGGTCTTGGAGGATCGAAGACCGACGGGATTATGGAAAGACCGGCCTGCTGTTTCTGTCGATCAACCGCCCAGAGCACTGCCACGGCGGTACTGGTTCCATGCAGCCACAAAAAGACCCAGAAGCGTGACAGGAATCAGACCCAGGACAATGCCGCACAGAAGGGGTTCGATCATGAGTCGCGCTAAGAAGCAGGATTGACCACAATTCTTTCATGCAAAACCCTGCTTCGTGATGGAGCCGACATCAACTGCTGCAGGTTCGCCAGGAAGCAGTCGCACCCTGATCACGACTCTCGTGGTCGTTGCGGCCTTGGCATGCGTGATTCTGCTGGCCTGGATGCTTGGACGGGCTCAGGTCGACCCGTATGTCCAGTCCACATTGAGTCTGAATGGGGTGACGGAACACGGCGGTCAGCTGTTTCGGATCAACTGCGCGGGATGCCATGGAATCGCCGGCCAGGGTCTGCTGGGCCCGAAGCTGAGTGGTGTGAGCGGGCGCATGAGCGACCCTGCCCTGATCCACCAGATCGTGAGTGGCGAAACCCCTCCCATGCCCAGTTTTCAGATGGACCCCCAGGCCATGGCTGATCTGCTCGCCCACTTGCACACCCTGACTTGAGTTCGGTTCCGCCCCAGCTGGTGGTTGTGCTGGTCGAGCCATCAGGGCCGCTCAACATCGGCAGCGTCGCCCGACTCTGCGCCAATTTCGATGTCGCCGAACTCCGTCTGGTCAATCCGCAGGTGGATCCCTGCTGCGAGGAGTCCAGGCGCATGGCGGTCCATGGGGCCCACCACCTCGAGCACAGCCGACGCTTTGAGCAGCTGGAGGAGGCGGTGAATGATTGCCGAAGGGCTGTCGGGACCTGTGGCCGCCTGGACCATGGAGAGATCCCACTCAGCAATCCGGACGATGCCCTCGCCTGGCTTGGCACTCCGCTGGAGGGGAAAGGCCAATCCAACAGCTCCAAGGTGGCTCTTGTCTTCGGTCGGGAGGATCGGGGCTTGAGCAACGAGGAATTGCGTGTCTGTCAGAAAGTCGTCACCCTGCACAGCTCCAGCCGATACCCCTCGCTCAACCTGTCGCACGCCGTTGCTGTCCTTCTCCATGACTACGGACGCCTGCATCCCGTCACCCGACCATCTGTGACGTCCGAGGAGGATCCCGCTCCGGCGTCACAATTCAGCGCCCTGATTGACGATGCCAGCGACCTCTTGCTGGAGGTGGGCTTTCTGCTTGAACACACCGCAGCGGCACGAATGGGCAAGGTGCAGGATCTGCTGCACCGCGCCAGCATTCGCAGCCGTGAAGTGGCGCTGCTGCGAGGAATGGTTCGACAACTGCGTTGGGCTGTGCACCGACAACGCTCCTAACCTCAGCCAAGCGTTCGCTGAAGCCACCGTTGACGAGCGGCCGTCCGGCCCGAAAGACCACTGGCTTCGGGCAACCCTTGCGACTGATCGTGCGCCTGATCCTGATCGGGATCGGCTTGGGTGTCCTCAGTGGTTCCATGCTGCGGTTGCTGGCACCTCAAGTGCGCCAGCAACAACTGGTCCTGCCCGGATGGATCCAAAGCCAGCCTTGGCTGACGTCCTTGATTCCAGAGACCAAACCTGCCCCCAAGGCCCCGCCAACCGCGGCCGAACGCCCCCGGGGCATCCCCCTGGCGACCTTCAATCCAACGGAGAACATCACAGCGCTGTCCGAGCGGTGGGCCGCCTTGGCGGCCGAACAGCCCGACCTCAAGGCGGGCGCATTCATGCATGTGCTCGACACGGGGCGCTTTGCTGATTTCCAGGGCGATCAGCCCATGGCCGCAGCCAGCTCAATCAAGACGCCGATTCTGCTCAGCACCCTGGAACTGATCGATCGCCAGGAGCTGGTCTGGAATGAACCCCTCACCCTCACCAAGGAGCTTGTGGGAGGTGGTGCTGGCTGGATGGCCTCACGCCCCCTCGGGAGCCGTTTTCCCACTTATGAAGTTGCTACCGAAATGATTCGGGTCAGCGACAACTCAGCGACCAACCTCCTGATTGACCGCGTCGGAGGAAAAGAGGCATTGAATCTCCGTTTCCAGGACCTTGGACTCACAGCAACGGAAGTGAACAACTGGTTACCGGACCTCGAGGGTACGAACACCACCAGCGCCAGAGATCTCAGTCGCAGCATTGCACTCGTGGACAGCGGCGAGGCCTTGAGTCCACGCACGCGCGATCTGTTTCGCGAGGTGATGGCCTCGTCGGTCACCAACACGTTGCTGCCGACGGGACTGATGCGGGGACTCGGTGGTGCCCAGGGCGCCCCCGACACGATCCTGTCCCGCAAGGGGTATCGCGTTCTGAACAAGACCGGGGACATCGGCATCGCCTATGCCGACGCTGGACTGATCGAACTGCCCGATGGCACCCGAGCGGTGGCCGGCTTCATGGTCGAGGGTCCTTTCAATGACCCGCGCTCAACGGAGCTGATCCGGCGGATGGCCGCCGCCATGGCTCCTTACCTCAAACCCGCACCAGCCCCCCCGAAGTCAGCCCCACAACCCACCGCTCAGAACCTGCCATGACCATGCGCACCATCGTGATCAGTGGGCTTTTGAGCCTCGGCACATTGCTCAACGGGGCCACCGCATGCGCTGACACCTCATTGCGGCTCCAGGAGGTTCGCCCACTCCCCGGGGCACTGGACAACGTCTTGATGGTCAATGACAACAACCCGGAGCTGATTCAGAGCGACGGGATTCTGTTGTCCACATTTCCCGAACCCGAGGGCACATCCATACCCGTCACCCTGGAGGGGCGCTTCGACCTCTTCAGTCACCACGTCTATGCCGGCGACGACGAGGGGAGTCTGACCTCAACGATGTGGCTGGCGCTGGTGGCGGCGCCTGCCGGAGACAAACCCGTGACGCTGCGGCTGGTCAGCGGAAGCACCTCGCTGTCCCAGGCCACTGAGAAAGGTCAGACACAGGCCCCTTTCCTGCCGTTGCCCCCAATGATGCGTGAAACCACCGCTGTGGTGGCAGCAGGCCCCGGCAGCAGGGTGGCGGGCGACCTTCTGGCGGGACGCCAAGCGGAGGAGCTCTCAACGAAGACATGGACATTGCTGCCGGAGCAGCCCAAGGCCGTCCTGGTGCTGCCGATCCCCGTGGAGGGGCTCGACCCGCTGCTCAATGGTCGAAATCTTCAGTTGCGGCTGCTCAGCTCGGGGCCTGTATCCATCGCAATGCTGGCGAGCCATGGCGCGACCCACCAACCACCAGAGCCGTCGCACTGGTTCGACCTGCTCAACCGAGGTGTGATGAGCAGCAAAGAGCACGCGCCAACCCCCCGGGGAAGCAAGGGACGGATCATCTATTCCAGGGTCAGTGGCGTGCAGATCGGCAGCACGTGGAGAACCACAATCACTGACCCCGGCCAGGACGTTCTCGTGGCACCGCAACGGCCGGTCTCCTGGCCGATCAGCAGCCTCGAGCGTGGAAGCCTTGGAACCAAACAGGTCCAGACGGCTGAGCTGAAAGCGGCATACCCGAACACAGCCTGGGCAGCCCATGGCAATTACGGCGTCGAGTACGACCTGACGCTTCCACTGAAAAACGGTGGATCGACAAAAACAACCCTGGCGCTGTCGCTGGACTCACCGCTGAAGGACGACAACGCGTCGCAGGGACTTCGCTTCAGAGACAGCCAGTCCGGCCCGGTGATGTTCCGGGGCCCAGTCTCCATCAGCGGTTTGGATGACGAGCAGGGCATCGCCCAGGGGCGCCAAACGGTGCATCTGGTGCTGCGACAAGGGCAACCCGGTCCGGCGCTGGGGGAGGTGACGCTTGAACCTGGAGAGCAGCGGACGGTTCGTTTTCGCCTGATCTACCCCGCCGATGCGACCCCACCGCAGGTCGTGACTGTTCAGCCTGTGAAACAATCCTGAGCACGCCAGGAGATTTGTCCGTGACTGCACCCCGGAAGCGCAGGGTTTTCCCCTTCACTGCGGTGATCGGTCAGGAAGAGATGAAGCTGGCCCTGCTCCTGAATGTGATCGATCCCCGCATCGGCGGCGTGATGATCATGGGCGACCGCGGCACCGGCAAATCGACCACCATTCGCGCCCTCGCTGATCTTCTCCCGGATATCGACGTTGTCGCAGGCGATCCCTACAACAGCTCTGCCACAGATCCCGATCTGCAGAGCAGCGAGGTCCGCGACCGAATGCTGCAGGGTGAAACCCTCAGCACCGAGCCCAGACAGGTTCCGATGGTGGATCTTCCGCTTGGCGCGACCGAAGACCGCCTCTGCGGAACCATCGATATTGAAAAGGCCCTCAGTGAAGGTGTGCGGGCGTTCGAGCCTGGTCTTCTGGCCAAGGCCAACCGCGGACTTTTGTATGTGGATGAGGTGAATCTTCTCGATGACCACCTCGTCGACGTCCTGTTGGATTCCGCTGCATCGGGATGGAACACGGTTGAACGCGAAGGTGTCTCCGTGCGCCACCCAGCACGGTTCGTGCTGATCGGATCGGGAAACCCTGAGGAAGGTGAGCTGCGACCTCAGTTGTTGGACCGCTTTGGCATGAGCGTGGAAGTGCGCACGGTTCGCGATCCTGAATTGCGTGTTCAGGTTGTGGATCAACGCACCGCCTTCGACACGGACCCCGATGGATTCAGCAATGCGGTGGACGCCAACCAGCAAGCGCTGCAGCAACGGGTTGTCGAAGCGCAGCAACGTCTGAATCAGGTCACCATCGACGACGATCTGCGTCTGCAGATTTCTGCGGTCTGCGGTGAGTTGGATGTGGATGGTCTGCGTGGTGACATCGTCACCAACCGCGCCGCCCGCGCCCTGGCCGCCTTTGAAGGACGCACCGAAGTCAGTGAGGATGATGTGGCCCGCGTAGCGTCATGTTGCCTGCGCCATCGCCTGCGTAAGGATCCTCTGGAACAAGTCGATTCCGGCGACCGTGTTGTGAAGGTGTTCTGCAAGGTGTTCGAGCGCAGTGAAAGCAGCGATCGGGCTGACTTCGAGCTGGCCCTGGCCGCCTGATCGGTCCAGACTCGGTCCATGCGAATCCTCGGAATCGACCCGGGCCTCGCCCGGGTGGGCTACGGGGTGATCGACACCAGCGGAGGCCTCCAGCAGATGCTGGATTGCGGCATCATCCGCACCGATCCCGGCCGCTCAGATGGAGAACGGATGGTGGAGATCGCCGCAGATCTGCGTCAGCTGATTCGCCTCTGGCGTCCCGAATTGGCAGCCGTCGAGAAATTTTTCTTCTACCGCTCGAGCAACACCATCAATGTGGTCCAGGCCAGAGGTGTGGTGATGATGACGCTGGCACGGTTCAAGATTCCCGTCGTGGAATTTCCACCGATGCAGATCAAGCTGGCCGTGGCCGGGTTCGGCCACGCCGAAAAGGCCGAAGTGCTCGAGGCAGTGATGCGGGAGCTGCAGTTGGAGCAACCGCCGCGACCAGATGATGCCGCCGATGCCTTGGCCGTTGCGTTGACCGGCTGGTTTCAGAGATGAGCCGGACTTGAACCAGCCTTAATCAGCTGCGAGATGACAGCCAAGCAGCATTCCAGACAGAAGCGCAACCGGGATGGCAGCCATCCCTTTCTCCTGCGCGATGGCGATGACGGCCGTGACCGCAGCGACACCACCGAACATCGCACCTTCAAAACATCGATGGCTCGTGCCTTTTGCCTGGACTGGCGCTGCCAGCAGTAGCGACAGAGACAACGCAGTTAGTGATTTCATGGATTTAAAAATTAGAATGCTCTTCTGATTCACTGCTCAGAACGAACCTGACAGATCTGGAGAGATCTCACATCCCTCAACTAAGGGAGCGCTTGCTCCAATCTGAGCTCCGAATGGTCAAATCGATGAATTCAACCGATCTGTGTATTCACGTGGCACAATTTCGGAATGGCTTAAGTTTCTTTTGTCGCTTTCGCCACACAGCAACATCGGCACTGAAATAGCTTGTTAAAACTTCAAAGAGATCAATGTCACCATCTGACCTTTCTTCGCTGAAATGGGAATCGGATGGCGAGATGTCCGCACAGGACACCTGGAACATGGTCAAGCGTCTAACCAAAGTTGAAGATGTTGATAAAGCATCGAATTTACTTCACCTATCCTCTAAACACAGCCATTCGAAGCCGAAAAACAACTCCAATAAAGCCACACAAAAATAGTTTTTGATTTTCAAGACTCTTTGAACATAATAAGAGAGCAAGACTCGCAATTGTCCTGCTCTCCGCCTGAGGCCCAACTTAAATCTGCTATCAAGCTCCCTTGAGCCGTTCACTTTGATAATCAGTGAACTCCAAGTAGAGGCTTCGAGCATCCTGAGGGCGCTTGCCTTGAATCAGGCTTTCGACACGCTCTTTCCACCATTCCGTCGTGGACTCTTGGATGTCTTTGCTTGGCATTCGTCCGAATGATTCCGTCACGGCTGATATGTCGGGATCCAATCGTAAACAGAATCAACAAGAAAGAAACACAGCAGCGCATCAATTAGTAAGTAGCCACTACAACGAAAAACAGTTATTTTGTGTCAAAGAATACCGTTAAACCTGGATACTGCAGTGACACATAAAAAGAACCTCCGCAGCCACTTCCGGCGACGGCGTTCTCAACACAATCCCGATAGCGCGTCCATTCAAAACCTCGTCCGATCCCATGCCGAAGAGCTGGCATCAGGCCTCGGCTGTATCGGTCTGTACTGGCCCTTGCCTGATGAAATCGATCTGAGACCTCTCCAACAGCAACTCAAACGGGACGTCGCTCTACCCGTTGCCGATGGTCATGGCGGGATGGTCTACCGGACGTGGACTCAGGATCCTCTGAGCCCAGACGGGTGTGGCATTCCAGCTCCGGCCACCGGTGTCGATCTTGATCCCAGCGATATCAGCCTGTTGCTGGTTCCAGGCCTGGCTGTCGATCACGCCGGCATCCGCCTGGGTTACGGGGGCGGCTACTACGACCGCCTGCGTGCTCACCCCACCTGGCAACAGATCCCTGCATTCGTGGTGTTGCCCCATGCATGCCTGGACAATCACGGTCTGCCCCGGGATCCATGGGACATCCCGTTCACTGGTTGGATCACGGAACAGGGCCCTAGCTATGCGACGGGGCCCGTCGCATCATGAGCACGCTTCACTGCATCGCTTCATGAACGGGCTTCTGGCGTCCCTGCTTCTCCTCAGCAGCCTGCAAGCTTTGCCGGGACGGGCACACCAGATCGAAAGCGCCCTGCAGTACCTCGATGGCGACTTGGAACTCAGCAGTCAATTTTCCAACGGGGAGCCCACCAAGGGCGCTGTGGTGCGTTTGCTCGACGCCGATGGAAACGCCGGAGAAGAGCTCGGACGCACCGATGCCGATGGCCGTCTGCGCATTGACCTCAGTCATCTCAACGATGGCGTTGTCGATCTTCAGATCGATGGCGGACCTGGGCATCGCGACTACCTGGCGCTGCCGGTGGAAGCGGGTCAGGTTCAGCTTGAGGATGTGGTTCAGGTTCCTTTGATGCTGGTCCTTGTCGGGTCGCTGGTTAGCGTGCAACGCCGACGCGACTGAACCCCTTTATGGCCATCCAAACCGGGAGCGCTGCACTGGACCGGATGGTGGAACGCCTGGGCAGCACGGCGGATCCCAAGCGCCGCTACGAATACGTTCTCTGGCTGGCCAAAAAACTCAAACCGATGCCGGCCGATCAACAAACCGAAGAGATCAAAGTCAAGGGGTGCGTCTCGCAAGTGTTCGTGCGCGGTCACATCGATCACGGAACGATGCAATGGTCGGGCGACTCCGATGCCCTGATCACCAAGGGGCTTCTTGCTCTGTTGATTGAAGGTTTGTCAGGACTGACACCGGCCGAGGTGCAACAGATTGACCCAGCATTCATCGCCGCCACCGGGCTGCAGGCCAGCCTGACGCCGTCACGCGCTAACGGATTCCTGAACATCCTCCGAACCATGCAGGCCCAGGCGCAGGCCCTGGACTCAAGCGCCGATCCCGTCAATTCATAGAGTCGGCGGTCAAAAGAACGAACGGGTTCGCGGGAATGGGATCAAGGATCGGCGTTGGACTCCTGGGCCTTGGCACGGTTGGGGGGGGTGTGGCCTCGATCCTGCTATCACCAGGTGAACGTCATCCGCTGGTGTCCGACCTGGAGCTGGTGCGTGTCGCCGTTCGCGATCTCCAGCGGCCACGCCCGGTTGATTTACCAGGAGCGATCCTGACCACCGACCCATCGAATGTGGTCAATGATCCAAACGTTGATGTGGTCGTCGAGGTCATCGGTGGCATTGAGCCAGCGCGAACACTCATCCTCCAAGCCATCGCCGCCGGCAAATCTGTGGTGACAGCCAACAAGGCTGTCATCGCTCGGCACGGTCAGGAAATCGCCGAGGCTGCAGCCCAAGCCGGTGTCTACGTGTTGATCGAAGCCGCGGTCGGAGGTGGCATCCCGATCATCGAACCTCTCAAGCAATCCCTTGGGGGGAATCGCATCAACCGAGTCAGCGGAATCATCAACGGCACCACCAATTACATCCTCACGCGTATGGCCGATGAGGGCGCGGCCTACGACGCCGTGCTCCGGGATGCCCAGGAACTCGGTTACGCGGAGGCCGATCCGGCCGCTGATGTTGATGGCCTTGATGCCGCAGACAAGATCGCCATTCTCTCCACCCTCGCGTTTGGAGGTGCGGTGGAACGAAGTGCCGTCCCCACCGAGGGAATCAGTCAGTTGCAGGGCGTGGATGTCGACTATGCCCGTCGCCTGGGCTACGGCGTGAAGCTCCTCGCCGTCGCCGAACGAATGGCTGACGACGGTGAGCCACTTCCCCTCTCTCTCCGGGTGCAACCGACCCTGGTCCCGTCGGATCATCCGCTGGCCGGTGTCCACGGCGTTAACAACGCCATCCTCGTGGAGGGTGATCCCATCGGCAGGGTCATGTTCTACGGACCTGGCGCCGGCGCCGGTCCAACCGCGTCGGCCGTGGTGGCCGACATCCTCAACATCGCTGGAATCCGCCAGGCCAGCGATGCGCCGGGCCGGGTTGACCCGCTTCTGGCCGCAGGAACCTGGCGACGCTGTGCCTTGGTGAACCCGGGCGAAATCCGCCAACGCCACTATGTGCGTTTCAACACAAAGGACACCCCTGGCGTGATCGGACGGATCGGCGGATGTTTTGGAGACCGAAACGTCTCCATTCAGTCGATTGTTCAGTTCAACGCCAGCGACGCCGGCGCTGAGATCGTTGTGATCACGCACGAAGTCAGCCAGGGAGAAATGGATGCAGCCCTCGCGGCGATCCAAGCCCTTCCCGAGGTCTCCGGGCTGGCTGCCCATCTCGGCTGCCTCTAGAGGGCGGCCTTCGCCCCAATGTCCCTGGCGGCAGGCACCCCCGGTGAGCGAAACTGTCAAGAACCATCACAGCCCACGCCGGCATCCGTTGTCGTGTGCTTCGAGGTTCATGACGAACCCCAACAAACTGTCTTTCGGCCAAGGCTGTGCCCTGGCAGACCCTCCTGAAGCGATGACGATCCACCAGGGTGATTGCATCAATCTCAACAGTGATGACGCCACGTATCAGGTGATCGGTGTGGACGATGAGCATCGGCGTTGCTGGGTCCGTCGCTGGCCATTGCAATCCGCCAGTGGCTCACCGGTGTTTGAAATTTCGCTGGAACAAATCAAGTTGGCGTCCTGAGTTCCGGTGATCGGCTGTTGAATGGCGAGCGTGATCCATCGCAATGATCAGCCCGCCTTGTCCGCATTGACCCGCCCGCTGATTCTCAGTCTGGTGGCAGGCCTATCCACCGCATTGCTGGGCGGATGTGACGTACCCCGCTCAGGCGATCGCCTCACGGTGGCGTCGGCAGGGCGCATCAGCTCCCTGGACCCTGCGCAGGCGAGCACCGTCAGCGCCATTCAATTGCTCAGTGCCCTGGGCGATCCGCTTTACAGCCTTGGGCGGTCGGGTGAGCTGGAGCCACGTCTGGCCTCCGCAGCACCGATCGTCAGCGACGACGGCCTCACGGTGACGATCCCGTTGCGCAAGGACGTGGTGTTCCACGACGGCAGCGCGTTCGATGCCGAGGCCATGGTCTTCAGCCTGCGCCGCTTTCTGGACATCGGCACCCTCAGTTACGTGGTGGGCGGACGCATTGCAGAGATCGAAGCAGCATCGCCCCACGAGCTCAAGCTGCACCTCAGCCGCCCGTCCACATCTCTGAAGGGACTGCTGACAGCGGTCAATCTCACCCCGGTTTCACCGAAGGCATACAGCGGGCATCGGGAGCGCTTTCTGCATGACCGCTTCGTGGGCACCGGCCCCTACAGGCTGGAGCGATTTCGAGAGGACCAGCAGCGGCTGGTCCCCTTTGAGGACTACTGGGGCACGCCACCGCAGAACAACGGGTTGGACCTGATCACACTCAGCAACTCCACCGCCCTGTTCGGCGCTCTGCGCAGCGGTGAAGTGGATGTGCTGATGTCCGGTTCCATTGACGAAGATCAGCGTCACACCCTGCATGAAATGGCCAAGACCGGTGCGCTGCAGGAAGGGCGTGGACCCGCCATGGAAATCGGCTACATCACCCTGCTCAGCAACGCCCCACCACTTCAAGATCCGACCCTGCGCCAGGCGCTGGCCCTGAGCCTCAACCGAGAGGAAATCAGCGACCGTGTGAGTTACGGACTGCGCCAGCCCCTCCGGGCCCTGATCCCCCCCAGCCTCCTGGAGAACCCGCAGAGCCCCTGGCCTGCCCATTCCCCGGAACGGGCGCGACAACTGCTGACCCAGGCGGGCTACTGCAAGGGGACGCATCTGACGTTGCCCCTGACCTTCCGCTCGAATGTGCCCGCAGACAAATTGCTGGCCCTGACCTGGCAGGCACAAATCAAACGCGACCTCAGCGACTGCCTTGTGCTCAACCTCGACGGTGTTGAGTCCACCACCGTGTACCGACAGCTTGGTGAAGGCGTCTTCAAGGCCGTGATGTTGGATTGGCGTGGCACCTACCCCGACCCCGAGGCGTATCTGACGCCGCTGCTGAGTTGTGACGATCCTGCAGGGACCATCTGCAATTCCGGTGAAGCCGCCATCAGCGGCAGTTTCTGGTCGGCCCCCCAGCTCCAGGAGACGCTGCTCACCAGTGACCGTGAACTGGGGCAGGCGCGGAACCAAGCCCTTCACACCCTCGAGACCATGACAGCCCAGGGCGCTGCGTATATCCCGGTCTGGCTGGAATCGCCTAGGGCCTGGTCACAGACCAGCGTGAGTGAGCCGG
>JBGKDR010000087.1:0-1402 GCA_042954225.1 Parasynechococcus sp. | reverse complement strand
CAGGCTTCAAACTCAACTAAGTTGGGTTTTAGGCTTCAGACTTCAAGTTCAAGAGTCAAGGCTGGGCTTCAAGCCACAGGATCAAGTTTGAGCATTGGGCTTAGACTTCGGGCTTCAAACTTCAGCCTCAGGCCGGGCTTCAGTCTTCAGGCTTTTAGGCCGCTTGAGGCTTCAAGCCTTTGGGGCTCTAGGCTTCAGGGGTTTAAGCTTCAGGATTCAAGCTTTTCAAACCGGGGTGTTAGTCTTCAGGCTTCAGGTTTCAGGAACGCTTCAGGATTTGTGGGCTTCATGCTTCAGGGTTTTTGAGCTTCAGGCTTCAGGCTTCAGACTTTTGGGGCTCTAGGCTTCAGGGCTTCAAGCTTCAGGCTTCAAGCTTTTTGAAATCTTGGCTGCAAGGATTTTCTGTTCAGCTCCTTAGCTCCTGAGCCGTTCAGCTCCTCAGCTCCTCAGCTCCTCAGTTCCTCAGCTGCTCAGCTCCTCATCTTCTCAGCTCTTCAGCTGCTCAACTCCGAAGAGCTTCAGCTCCTAAGCCGCTCATCTTGTCAGCCTCTGAGCTTCTCAGGTCCACAGTTCCTCAGCTGATCAGCTCTCCAGCTGAGGAACTGATCAGCTGCTCAACTGCTTCAAGGTCCCTTAGCCCCTCCTCAGCTCCTCAGCTCCTAAGCTTCAGGTCCCTCGCAGCTGCTCACTTTTTGGGGCCCCATGCTCAGCTCCTCATCTTCTTCAGCCCCTCCTCAGCTCCTCAGCTCCTCAGCTCCTCAGCTCCTCAGCTCCTCAGCTCCTCAGCTCCTCAGCTCCTCAGCTCCTCAGCTCCTCCAGCTCTACAATCTCCAGCTCCACAATCGCAGGCCGAGCTCCACAAATTGGACCACAATCCCGAGCGTCAGCTCTGTTCAGCCCGTCAACTGCCTCAGCTGCTCAGCTGCTTGACTGTTCCAAGCTCTGCAGCCCTCTGGGCTGCCTCAGATCCTAAATTTCCTCAGCTCTTCATCAGGCCCTCAGCTCTTGAGCTCTTAAGCTCCTGAGCTCACTCCTCCTAGCACCTCAGCTCCTCAGCTACTGAACTGCGCTCAGCTCTGCAGCCCTCCGGGCTGCCTCAGCCCCTTTTCAGCTCCCTCAGCCCCCCTTTTCAGCTCTTCAACCCCTCAGCTCCTCAGCTCCTCAACCCCTCAGCTCCTCATCTCCTCAGCTCCTCAACCCCTCAGCTCCTCAGCCCCTCAGCCGCGCCCCTCAGCTCGTCAGCTCGTCAGCTCCGCTTTTGTGGGCCGTCTGATTGGCTCCTCAGCTCCCTCAGCTCCTCAGCTCCTCAGCTCCTCAGCTCCTCAGGTCTCCCGCTCCTGAGCCCTTCAGCTCCTCAGCTCCTCAGCTCCTCAGCTCCAGCTCCAGCTCCAGCTCCCGCCCC
>JBGKDR010000086.1:0-3308 GCA_042954225.1 Parasynechococcus sp. | reverse complement strand
TCGACAATCGGCACCGCCTCTGGCCGTTGACCCCCTCACGGCTGGAGGATCTCAAGGCCGTGGCCTCCACCGCGATGGGTGCCGGCTGGGGACGGGCGATGGTTGTGGCCGACCCCGCAGGCATCGAAGCCACTGACGCCGATTCTTTTGTCACGACCTTCAAGGACCTCGGCGGTGTGGTCGAGAGCTATGACTTGGATCCTGTGCAACGGGTCGATCCCGCTGATGTCGCGTCCCTGAAGCGTTTCAGGGATGACATGGCCTGGTCCTGGGTGCAGACGGTGATTGTGGCGGGTTCCCCCGACAGCGATCTCGTCAAGGTGCTTCAGCACCAGCAGAGTCAGGGAGACTTCGGCGGCGGTGCTCCTCGGACCCCCAACTGGGTCTGGCTGTCGCAGTCCGACCAGGCGGAGGCGATTGCATCCCAGCCCTGGCAGCAGATCACCTTGACGGCTCCGGCTCGTGGTCAGCATTGGGACCGCTTTGCCGAACACTTTCGTCAGCGTTGGCAGCATGCCCCTGGCCTGCTTGAGGCCTCGGCCTATGACACCGCCCGCGTTCTGGCCCTCGCCGATGGAGATCAGCCTGAACCGATGGCCTGGATTGATCCAGATGCGGAACCGATCCCCCTGTGTGAAGCCCTGCGCCAACGTCAGGCTGGACAGACGTTGAAGATTCCGTCGGCAGCGAGCGATTTCCGGTTGCGCGCCGGCCATGCCCCGGGCGGCATCGCGGAGGCAGCTCTGGTTGAGAGCTGATCATCTGATCGAATAAGGACACCACGAAGGGTTGTCCGTGCTGCGTCTGAGCCAGGTGAAGCTGCCGCTCGACCACGGTGATGAGGACCTGCCCAAAGCCCTGCTGCGTCGGCTGCGCATTCCAGCGGCGCAGCTCCTGGAATGGCGATTGGTGAAACGCAGCATCGATGCCCGGCGTCGCGACCGCATTCAGCTGATTTACAGCGTGGATGTCCGGGTGCAGTCCGAGGCGGCTTTGCTGCGGCGCCATCGGTCGAATTCAAACCTTCGCAAGGCTCCAGACACCCGGTATCGGCCGGTGGCCACTGCTCCATCGGAGCGTGACGCACAGCTCAGCAGCCGCCCGATCGTCGTAGGGGCTGGTCCCTGTGGCTATTTCGCAGCGTTGCTCTTAGCGCAGATGGGCTTTCGCCCTCTGTTGCTGGAACGGGGGGAGCCGGTTAAGCAGCGAACCCTGCAGACCTTTGGCTTCTGGCGCGGCACCAAGGGGTTTAACCCGGAGTCGAATGCCCAGTTCGGTGAAGGGGGAGCGGGCACCTTTTCCGATGGCAAGTTGTACAGCCAGGTCAGCGACCCGGAGCATTACGGCCGCAAGGTGCTGGAGGAACTGGTGGCCAGTGGGGCCAGTCCCGAGATTCTCACGGTCCATCGGCCCCACAGCGGCACTTTCAAGCTCGCCACGGTGGTGCGCGGTCTGCGCTCCCGCAGTGAGGCCCTCGGCGGTGAGGTGCGCTTCGGCTGTCGGGTGGACAACCTTCTCCTGGACGCCTGTGACGATGGTACACCCCACCAGCTGGCAGCTGTGGAGCTGGATTCCGGCGAGCGAATCGCCTGTCGGCACCTCGTCCTCGCACCGGGACATTCCGCACGCGATACCTTCACGATGCTGGAGCGGGTTGGCGTGGCTCTGGAGGCCAAGCCCTTCTCCGTGGGCGTGCGCATTGAGCACCCTCAGCCTTTGATCGACCAGGCACGGTGGGGATCTCAGGCCGGCCATCCACGCCTGGGTGCGGCTGAATACAAGCTTGTGCACCATGCCAGCAATGGACGCTGCGTCTACAGCTTCTGCATGTGTCCGGGTGGTTTTGTCGTCGGAGCGACCTCGGAGGAAAACCGGGTGGTCACCAATGGCATGAGTCAGCACTCGCGCAACGAGCGCAATGCCAACAGCGGGCTTGTCGTCAATCTGGATTCAGAGGATCTGCAGCCCTACGAGCGCTGGCCTGGTGATCCTCTGGCGGGTGTTGCGCTCCAGCGCGACCTGGAGGGTCGCGCGTTTGAACTGGGTGGAGGCCGTTACGCCGCGCCGGCCCAGCGTCTGGAGGACTTCCTGGCCTCTCGTCCCTCCACGGATCTGGGGTCCGTGGCGGCTTCCTACCAGCCGGGTGTGACGCCGACCGACCTGAGCTCTGCACTGCCGGGCCCGATCATTGCGGCCCTGCGGGAGGCACTGCCGGTCTTTGCCGGGCGACTCAGGGGCTACGACCATCCCGATGCCGTCCTCACCGGGGTGGAGACCCGGACCTCGTCTCCGGTGCGGATCCCTCGTGACCAGGCCCTGGAGTCGACGAATACCCGCGGTGTGGTTCCCGCCGGCGAGGGGGCCGGCTATGCCGGAGGCATCCTGTCCGCAGGGATCGATGGGATTCGCGCGGCGGAAGCTGTGGCCCGTCAGATCCTGGCGTCGGCCACCTGAGAGACGATGCCGCTCCATTGCACGGCCTTGACCTGATCACGCCGCCAGGAGTGGAAGAGGGCGTCTTCTTCAACGGTGCACAGCGGGCAGTGACTGATGGATTCAGGTTGGAGGCCCGATTGCACCAGTTGTTCCCGCGCTGCCACGCGAAGATCCAGCCGATAGCGATCGGGTTGGGGATCCTCCAGCACCACCCCCGCGCTGATGAGCGCGGACCAATCGGTTCCATGACCGAGGCTGGCGCCGATCCGTTCGACCACGTCCCGGCCCACCTGGTAGTTGGCACCACTCACGGCCGGTCCCATGGCCACAATCAGCTGCTCGCGGCGAGCGCCGCGTTGCTCCAGCTTGCTGACGGCTGAGACAAGAATGCGTGCGGCGACGCCACGCCATCCGGCATGGCAGGCCGCGACGTGACCGCTGCCCGGGTCGGCAAGCAGAACCGGTGTGCAGTCAGCGCCACAGACCCAGAGGCTCTGGCTGCCTCTGCTGCTGATCAAGCCATCGGCATTGGGCCATGGAGGAGCGATGGCCTGGTCAGCGTTGAGAATCTCGCTCCCATGAACCTGTTGCGGCCGGTGCACGCTGATGCCGGCACTGATGTAGCCGGCGAGTTCATCAGGCCCGCGACCCTGCCAGAGCCGCGTGAAGAAGCCGTGTTCAAAGCCGTGGCTCTGAAGCAGGTCGCTCTGGAGGTAATAGCCCCCGTAGCAGCCAATCCAGCTCCAGCCCTCCAGGCGATTGAAGCCGCTGTCCGGTTGGCCGAGAAACGGATCCTTGAGGGTCATCTAGCCCATGGGGATGTCCCGCAGCATCCAGAAGCCGGCAAAGGATTGCTCCTCAGGGGTTGTCTG
>JBGKDR010000085.1:0-8375 GCA_042954225.1 Parasynechococcus sp. | reverse complement strand
ATCAAAACCGCCATGGCCCTCGAGGGTGATGACCGGGGTGAAATCAAATTCACCAGCCTCTAAAGCCTCACCTTCAGCACCACCATGGGAGCCATGGGCCAGAGCAGCCGGTGCAGGAAGCAGAGCGCCGAAAAGTGCGGCTAGTAGAAGACAACGGGAACGCAACATGGGAGAGACGGAAGAAAAAGAGACGGAAGGGAAAAGAGTGTTGGGCGATTTAACGAATCGAAGCCCAACGGGACGACAGGGCTCCTCCGGCGGAACGGTCACACGTGCCTCCCTGGCCATTCACCATCGTGCAGATGTTGCTTACGGCTGTTGAGACGGCCGATTGCCCTGAGGCCAAGCCCTCGGCATAGAGAGGTGTTGACGCAATCGGAAGTCCGGTGGATTTGCTCAGCCGCCGCAGTGTCTTCGTGGGCGGAATCGATGGCGTGAAAATGACCTTTGCACCAGAGCCTTTCACCGCGGACGTGATCTTGCTCAAACTGGACGGACGCAACACACCTCCGGTGGTGTAGCTGTCCAGAACGGCCAGTTCCTTCAGCCCATAACGACGGGTGAGGTGGCTGTAGCTCCTGTGGTCCGTGACCAGAACCTTCTGGGCAGCAGGCAAAGAACGGAACTGGCTGCCGGCCCAACCTCCGAGATCGGCAAAGACAGCCTTGGCTTTGACAGCACGGGACGCCAGTGCTGCGCGTTCACCGGCTGCCACCAATGGAGTCAGCTTCTGGGCGAGCACGCCAACCATCGCGGCACTGTTGGCCGGGTTGTGCCAGACATGAGGATCACCTCCAGCACCGCCTGGCAAGGCCAGCTCACCGACGGCCACCACGGGAACCGAGGACGAGATTTTGCTGACAACAGGCGTCAGCCCGAACCCCACATGAACCACCAATGAGGCCTTGGCCAGCTTCTGACGATCACTGGGCTTGAGCCGATAGCCGTGGGGATCTCCACCTGGGGGAATCAGGCAGGTGACGTCGGCCGCGCTCCCCGCCAACCTACGGGTGATGTCACAGAGGGTGCCGTCCACGGCGACCACCTGTGGCGTCGCAGCTCGTGCCGGCAACGGCAGAGCTCCAAGCGAAAGGGAGAGCATCACAGCCCCCAATGGGTAGGGGAAACCCCGTGCCATGACCATTTGCTGAGAATGATTATCATTTTTATAGCTCACGCTCTCGGCTGCAACCCGACTCGGGGGCAAGATCGACGAATGAAGACAGCGCCGTGACCGCAACGACATCACCGAGCAAAACGCTGCTCACAGCCAACGCGCTCTGCTTCGACTTCGACGGCAGAACCGTGATCGACAACGTCAGCTTTGCGCTGGAACCCGGCTCTCTGACAGCGCTGGTGGGCCCCAACGGAGCTGGCAAATCAACATTGCTGCATCTGCTCCAGGGACGGCTGAAGCCAGCGTCAGGATCCGTCGACAGCAACGGGAGCATCGCTTTGATGCCGCAACGGGCCGCCATCGACTGGACCTTTCCGATCACCGTGGCTCAGATGGTGGAGCTTGGACGGCAGACAAGAGGGAAGACCTCAACGGATGCTGCTCTGCAACAGGTTGGATTGAACGACCTGGCCAGCCGTCGTCTCAACCGCCTCTCCGGTGGTCAACAGCAGCGGGCGTTGCTGGCCAGAACCTTGATGCAGGAGGCTCCGATCCTTCTGTTGGATGAACCCTGCAGTGCCATCGACCCACCGACACGGGAACAACTTCTCGGCCTGATGCGACGTTTAGCTGAAACCGGCCACACGCTGCTCGTCAGCAGCCATGACTGGGGAGAGGCCCTGGATGCCTACGACCGGGTGATCGTTCTCGATCGCAACGTGCTGGCTGACGGCACACCGGATGACGTGCGCCATCGCCTCCGTGAAATGACCTCAATGGGGAACCACTGCTGTGGATAACTGGTGGTTGATACCGACCGTCGTGGCGATGTTGGTGGGGGTGTTGTGCCCTGCCACCGGTGCCGTTCTGCTGACTCAGAGACGTCTTCTCCAGGCCAACCTGATCACCCATGCCGTGCTACCGGGCATCGTGATCGCACTGGCCTTCGGCTGGAACTTCACAGCTGGAGGACTGATCAGCGCCGTCCTTGGTGCCGTGCTGGCTGAACACCTCAACCGAAGCTTCCCCGGGCGGGAGGACGGCGTGATGAACACGGTTCTGGCGGGGTTCATCGCCCTTGGTGTTCTGCTGATTCCGCTTCTTCAACTGCGGGTTGACGTGGAATCCCTGCTCTTCGGTGACGTTCTGGCCGCCAACGAAGGCGATCTGTTTCGGAGCGTGATCGCGGGCGTCGCCATGCTCCTGCTGCTTGTTGCTCGTTACCGCGATTTCGTCTACCTCGGCGTCGATCCCGACGGTGCTGCCGCAGCCGGACGCCCCGTGATGCAGCTGCGCTTTGCCATCACCGTGGTCACGGCCCTTGTGGTGATCTCCAGCCTCACAGCCGTCGGTGTTGTGCTCGTGATCGCACTGCTCTGTGCACCGGTACTGATCCACCTCGAACAGAGCGCAAGCTTGAAAGCCCTGATGCTGCGCGCCTCCGCTACCGGACTGGCCCTCACGTCAGGAGGAATCGGGTTGGCCATTCTCCTGGACCTTCCACCGGGCCCTCTGATCGGGGTGCTTTGCGTGCTGTTGCTGTTAAGCAAGACCCTGATTCCAGCAAGGACGAATTAAGACCACTCAGGGATTGAAATTGCTCAGCACGCCATGGCGAGGAGCAAACAGAAAGGCCAGAACAAATTGAGCGGTCTGCACCAGAACAATGCAGCCGGCCGTGGAGCTATCACTCCAGTAACTGATGAACACACCCAGCACGCTGGAGAGCACGCTGCTGAAGACAGCAAGTGCCGTCATGCGGTCGAACCGATCTGTCAACAAGTAGGCCGTCGCTCCCGGCGTCACCAACATGGCGACCACAAGAATGATGCCGACGGTCTGAAGTCCAGCGACCGCAGCCAATGACAACAAGCCGAGCAGCATGTAGTGCAGGAGACCGGTGTTGATGCCGATCGACCGTGCGTGGGTCGGATCGAAGCAGAACAGCATCAAATCCCGGCGAAACACCAACAACAGGGTCAGCACCAGGACGGAAATCACCAGGGTCTGCTGAAGGTCTGCAGCCGTGATTCCCAGAACATTGCCAAAGAGAATGTGGGTGAGGTCGATGTTGCTGCGCGTTTTCGACACGAGCACCAGACCCAATGCGAAGAATCCCGTGAAGACCAAGCCGATCACGGTGTCTTCCTTGACTCGTGATTTCTGTTTCACGAAGCCGATGGCGGCAACCGAACCCACGCCGAACACGAACGCTCCGAGGGAAAACGGCAGGCCAAGGGCATACGCCACCACAACGCCTGGCAACACGGCATGGGAGACCGCATCCCCCATCAGGGCCCAGCCCTTGAGGGTCATGTAACAGGAGAGCAACCCACAGACACCGCCCACCAAAGCGCTCACCAGAAGTGCCCGGACCATGAAGTCATGGGCGAGGGGCTCAAGAAGCAATTCCATCTGCTGAGTCTCTCAGGCGCATCCCAATTCAGCGATGCCGCATCAGACTGGCCTAACCCACGGACGCGGCTGTGCCTCGCGCATCAATTCTTTCTGCCCGCCCCGCACTCAGACGACTGCCGACACAGCCGTCCCGCCTGGTGCAGCAAGTCCTGCGTCGGCTGATTCCGTTTGCCTTGCGTCTGCAGCACCTGCAAGTCAGGCCTGGCATTGCAGCGGAACAACTCGCCAAGGCCTTCAGTGCCCAGCAACGGGGAGACACCAGCCTGCTTCTGGCCTTCCGACATCCCAGCCCGCGCGATCCGCTGGTGCTGGCCGACCTGTTCTGGAATCGGGTTCCCAGGGCAGCCCAACGACTTCGGCTGCCGCTGCCGAGACCGGTGGAACTCCGCTATCTCTACGACAGGGGTATTCCACTGTGGGCGGGACCGGTGATCGGCTGGTTGCTGCAGCGCTGCGGGGGAATCGCCATCCATCGCGGACGCCTCGACCGACCTGCGTTGAAGGAGGCCAGAGACGTTCTGGCCCAGGGTCGCCATGCCCTGGTCGTGGCTCCGGAAGGGGCCACCAACAACCTGTCGGGAGAGATGGCCCCCCTGGAAGGCGGCGTGGCGCAACTGGCGTTCTGGGCCATTGAGGATCTGGGCAAGGCCAATGACGGACGACAGCTCACCCTCCTGCCGATCGGCATTCGCTACAGCTGGAGACAACAGAACTGGGACGCCCTCGATCAACGGCTCAGCCGTCTTGAACAGCATCTGTCGCTGCCGACGCTTGAAGAGAACGAACCGCAACCGCGCCGACGGTTATTGCGGATCGGCAGCGTGCTTCTTGATGCCCTGGCCCAACGGGAACGGATGGCCAACGATCCCTCCGACTCCTTTGCTGAACGGCTGGAAGCCTTTCGGCAGCACGGCCTCAACAAAGCGGAACTTCATTTCGGGTTAAGGGCAGGCGGCACGGTTCAGGAACGCTGCCGGCGCATTGAACAGGCGGGCTGGGATCGCATCTACCGCGATGACCTCAATCAGCTCAACCCCCTCCAACGCAGCCTCGCTGACTGGGAAGCCCGGGAAGCCGATCTTCAGTTGACCCGCATGCGCCTGGTGGAACACGTCAGCAGCGTCAGTGGCCATTACCTCGAGGACAAGCTCGAATTCGATCGCTGTGGTGAATTGCTCCTCGTCGTCGAAGAGGCGATCAGCTGGCTGGAGGACCGTCCGATCAAAAGCTCACCGTCGCTGGGCCCCCAGCGGGTGGAGTTGTCCGTGGGAGACCCACTGCCGGTGGAGACCGATCTCACCGCGATCAAACGCAACCGCCGCAAAAGCGTCGCCAGCCTCACCGATCGTCTCCAACAGGCCCTGTTCGGCCTGATGGAACCACAATGATTCCACGCATCCCAAACCCATGGTCGTCACCTATCTGTTCTGTCTGGTCGCGGGGGGAATCCTGATCGCCCTCTCGCTATCGGGCGACAACAGCAGCGATGGCTTTGAAGGCGACGGTGAGGGTGGCAGCTTCACATTGCTGTTCAGCACATCGTTCTGGTCCTTCGGCATGGCCGGTTTCGGGCTGTGCGGACTGCTGATCAGCCTGTTCAACGGTGACGGCACCAGCCTGGGGTCCATGCTGGTTGCGGCTGGCACCGGCGTAGGCCTGGGGCTGGCAGCGGCCAAGACATTGCAGGTGCTTGGACGACGGACCGCCGACAGTTCGATTCGCAGTGATGACCTCGCCGGCCAGCGCGCTGTCGTGACCCTTCGGGTCGAACCTGACCAACGGGGATTCGTGGAAGTCAACGTGCGGGGGAGCCTGATCCGACGACCGGCCGTCAGCACTGGTCAATCTCTGGCCAAGGGAACCCCGGTCGTGATCCTGAGTGCCGAGGATCACACCCTAGAAGTGGAACAAGTCTGAACTTCTCAGACATCGCCCGTCGCCCTCGCTAAACAACAGCAAAGGCAGAACGTGCATGACGAGGCCACTGCTGCAGATGCAGCCCTCAAGCCCTCCCGGGTTCCCCGGACAAAGCAACAATTCCGGGCCCACGATCATTGGCGTCGGCTCCGTCGTCCTGGTCACATTCGTGGCATTGAGCCTGATCAGCCGCTGGATGATCAAGATCTGTCGCCCCAACGAAATGCTGGTGGTGACGGGCTCACAATCCAACCAGGGCAGCCAGGGAGTGAAGGGCTACCGCGTGGTCGCCAATGGCGGTTGGACCTTCGTCAAGCCAATCCTGGAGACGGCACGGCGCATGGATGTGACCCTGCTCCCAGTGCTCGTGGAGGTCAACAACGCCTACTCCAATGGCGGCACGCCCCTCAACATCCAGGCGATCGCCAATGTGAAGGTGAGCACCGACCCTGACGTTCGCAACAACGCAATTGAACGCTTTCTGGGTCGCGACCCCAAGGAAATCGTTCAGGTTGCCAAGGAAAACCTCGAAGGCAACCTGCGCAGTGTGCTGGCGCAGTTGACCCCCGAACAGGTCAACGAAGACAGGCTGCGCTTTGCCGAACGGATTGCCGATGATGTCGGCGAAGACCTGCGCCGGCTGGGCATGCAGCTCGACACCCTCAAGATTCAGAGCGTCTTCGACGATGTCGACTATCTGAATTCGATCAGCCGTCGGCGGGTGGCCCAGATTGTTAGGGATGCCGAGATCGCCGAAGCAGAGGCGATCGGTCAGGCGGAGCGGAAAGAGGCGGAAATGGAGCAGATCGCCGAAGTGGTCCGCACGGAAGCCGAAACCGCTGTCCTCGAAAAGGACAACGAGGTGCGCACGAAGGTGGCGGAGATGGAGAAGAAGGCGCGGTCCGAAGAGGAACGCACCCAGGCCGCCGAACTCGAAGCACAAGCCAAAGCCGAACAGCAGCTCCAGAAGGTTCGCGCCGAGCTGGAACGCCTCAGGCTCAGGGCAGAGCAGGTGCTTCCAGCCCAGGCCAGCCAGAAGGCCAAGGAACTCAAAGCCCGCGGCCAGGCGGCGGCCACCGCTGAGGACGTCAAAGCCAGCGCCCTGGTCAATGACCTGTTGACCAAGGTCTGGGAGGACGCCGGAAGCACGGCCGAACTCGTGTTCCTGCTGCAGCAGATCGAAATGGTGCTGGCACAGGCCGCACGTCTGCCCAGTCAGTTGCAACTCAAACGCGTCACTGCCCTGGACGGCAACGACGCCAAGAGCCTGGCCAGCCTGGTGGCCCTGAACCATGTGGTGGTTCGTCAATTCTTCGAGCAGGTCAAGGAGATCCTTGGCATCGATCTGCTCGGCACCCTTTCAGACCAAGGAGACAAGTGATGGCCTTTGCCTTTCTACTCAGCGTCGGCGGTGGTCTTTGGGCCTTTGTCACCCTGCTCCGAAAGCTGTACTACATCTGCCAACCCAGTGAGGTGCTGATCTTCGCTGGACTGCGCCGACGAACGGCGGCCGGCACCACCGTGGGTTACCGGACGGTGCGAGGTGGCAGTTCCATCCGCATTCCTGTTCTCGAAGAGGTGATGCGGCTGGATCTCAGCAACATGATCATCGACCTCAGGGTGGAGAACGCCTACTCAAAAGGAGGCATTCCCCTCAACGTGTCGGGTGTGGCCAACATCAAGATTTCCGGAGACGAACCCGGTATCCACAACGCCATCGAACGTCTGATCGGCAAAACACAGGAACAGATCCGCCACATCGCCAAGGAAACCCTCGAAGGCAACCTGCGCGGCGTCATGGCCAGTCTCACTCCGGAACAACTCAACGAAGACAAGATCACCTTTGCCCGCACCCTGCTGGAGGAGGCGGAGGACGATCTGCAGAAACTGGGCCTAGTGCTCGACACGCTGCAGATCCAGAACATCTCGGACGATGTGCGCTACCTCGATTCGATCGGCCGCAAACAGCTGGTGGAGCTAAAACGGGATTCACGAATCGCAGAAGCCGAGGCCACCTCCCAATCCGCCGTGAAGCAGGCCGAGAACTCACGGATCACAGAGCTGCGTCGCCTCGACAAGGAACTGGCCATCGCCACGGCCAACGCGGAAAAACGGATCAAGGACGCGCTCACCCGTCGCAGTGCCGTCGTCGCCGAGGTCGAAGCCAAGGTTGGCGCTGAACTGGCCAGGGCTGAGGCGGAGCTTCCCGTGCAGGAAGAACGCATCAAGCAGGTGACCGAACAGCTGGAAGCTGACGTGATTGCTCCGGCTGAATCCCTCTGCCAGACGATGATGGCGGAGGCCAAGGGTGAGGCCGCCACCATCGTCGAACAGGGGCGTTCCCAGGCCGAAGGTCTTCAAGACCTTGTCGAATCCCTGAAACGTTCAGGGAACGATGCCAAACGTCTGTTTCTGCTGCAGAAACTTGAACCCCTGCTGACCATGCTCAGCGAAACAGTTCAGCCTGTTGAGGTGGAGGAAGTCACCTTGATCGGTGAGCGTGAAGGCCAGAACAATCTGGCTCTGGGAACCCTGTTGCGACAGTTGCAGGAGAGCACTGGGATCCAATTGCTGCGCCAGCCCGATGCATCAGCAGCTGCTGACCAACCCACAGACAGCGCTCAATAAAACCCAGGAGGATCTAAGATTTCATGACGTTGATGCAGGGTTTTCACCTGCATGCAGGTCGATTCGGAGCCATGCAACGGGGGCCCGAACGCCGCAGGAACGTCATGAACGTCCTCTCTTTGATCCAGACCCGTCAACATCGGGCCAAGCGTTTGGCAACGGCTCGCAAGACGGTGGCCCGCGGCCCTGAGGCCTCGGATTACACCTCCGCCCATCTCTCGCCGACGCTGCTGAAAACCCAGTCTCTGGATCCGTTCAGCGTGGCCAGCATGCGTGAAAACTGGGGCTGATTCTT
>JBGKDR010000084.1:0-1028 GCA_042954225.1 Parasynechococcus sp. | reverse complement strand
TTGATGGGCTGTCAGCGGGTGGCTCTCCTTTAGGTTCGAAGAAGGGCTGAGCAGATCAATGGACCAGCAGTGGCAGGAACGCAAGCGTCCCGTCTGTCTGGAGCGCCGTTACGAGTTCGACAGCTATGGCGCCACCCGTGACTTTCTTGATCGCCTTGGGGAACACAGCGAAGCGACCCAGCGTTTTCCGGACATCAGCTTCGGTCGCACCTACGTGAATATCACGCTCCGCCCGGATGGGGATGACGCTCCGATTTCGGAGGCCGATCGCTCCTTTGCCGCTGAAATCGACGGGCTCCTGTAACCGATGACATCGGCAGTGGTGTCGCAAGAGACACCACTGCAAAATCTTCAGACCGATCTCGGTCGCCGCCGGAATGATCCACGTAGGGTGTGGACTGATACGTCAGATGCGTGGACGGGTTGTCGCCATCGGAACGATGGCGTGTGTTTCGAGGAGTTCTGCCGTCACCGGTGACCGCCAAAGCGGTCGAAGACTTCGCTGAGAGGTTTGGAGAGCTTTCACGCCGTGACGGTGGGATCGGTGCCTGGCTGGTCAAGCCGCGCAAGGATGCCGGCACCTATTCCGAGATCACAGGTCCTGCGGGCTTTCACACCGATTCGCAGTATCACGATCAACCGGAGCGCCTGTTTGTTCTGGCCTGCGACACGCCCGCAGATGAGGGTGGCGACAACCTGCTGATCAGCATCGATGACGCGCGGGAGATTGCCCAGACCAACTTTGGTGATGACGGTGTGGCGCGGATGCATCAGAGCGTCTGGCGCTGGGCCGTGCCTGAGGTGTTCCAGTCCGCGACCGTGCCTGCGGTGTCCCCGCCATCGCCGATCTTTCGCGATGACGGGACGATCCGCTGGCGCATCGACAATCTGGTCTGCGAAACCGATGCCGACCAACGCCTGGCTGAGGCCTTTGAGCAGGCCCTCGAGGCCTCATCCCGTTCCGAGCATGTGCGTCTGCTCCCAGGGGACGTCCTGCTCTGCGACAACTGGTATGCCCTCCATGCCCG
>JBGKDR010000083.1:0-2680 GCA_042954225.1 Parasynechococcus sp. | reverse complement strand
TCCTGGCCAGGCCATGCAGTTCGGCAAAAGTAAGGCCCGCTTCATGATGGAAGCGGAAACCGGCGTCAAATTCGACGACGTGGCCGGTGTGGCAGAAGCAAAGCAGGAACTTGAAGAGGTCGTCACCTTCCTGAAGCAACCTGAGCGCTTCACTTCTGTTGGTGCTCAGATCCCCCGTGGTCTCCTGCTGGTCGGCCCTCCAGGCACGGGTAAGACCCTCCTCGCCAAAGCCATTGCAGGCGAGGCTGGTGTTCCCTTCTTCTCATTGTCCGGTTCCGAATTCGTTGAGATGTTTGTCGGCGTGGGCGCTAGCCGCGTTCGCGACCTGTTCAAGAAAGCGAAGGAAAACAGCCCCTGTCTGATCTTTATCGATGAGATTGATGCCGTCGGCCGTCAGCGTGGAGCTGGAATCGGCGGTGGCAATGATGAGCGTGAGCAGACCCTCAACCAGCTGCTCACTGAAATGGATGGTTTCGAGGGCAACAGCGGAATCATCATCATTGCGGCCACCAACCGTCCCGATGTGTTGGATTCAGCCCTGATGCGTCCTGGTCGGTTCGATCGTCAGGTCACTGTCGATGCCCCTGACATCAAGGGGCGCCTCTCCATTCTGGAAGTCCACTGCCGCAACAAGAAGCTCGAAGCGGATCTCACCCTCGAAAGCATTGCCCGTCGCACGCCTGGTTTCACCGGTGCTGATCTGGCCAACCTGATGAACGAGGCTGCCATCCTCACGGCTCGTCGTCGCAAGGAGTCGATCGGTCTCTCGGAAATCGATGATGCCGTTGACCGGATCATCGCTGGAATGGAAGGTCGTCCTCTCACAGATGGTCGGAGCAAGCGTCTGATCGCTTACCACGAAGTTGGTCACGCCCTGATCGGAACCCTGGTTAAAGACCACGACCCAGTCCAGAAAGTCACCCTGATCCCGCGCGGCCAGGCACAAGGTCTGACCTGGTTCTCCCCTGATGAAGAGCAGACGCTTGTGACACGTGCTCAACTCAAGGCACGCATCATGGGTGCTCTTGGTGGCCGTGCCGCAGAGGATGTCGTCTTCGGTCACCAGGAAGTCACCACTGGCGCTGGTGGTGATATCCAGCAGGTCGCATCAATGGCCCGACAAATGGTCACACGACTGGGCATGAGTGATCTCGGTCCAGTTGCCCTCGAAGGTGGTGGTCAGGAAGTGTTCCTGGGACGTGACCTGATGACCCGCAGTGATGTCTCCGATTCGATTTCCCGTCAGATCGATGAGCAAGTGCGTGCCATGGTCAAGCGCTGCTACACAGAAACGGTCGAAATTGTTGCTGCCAACCGCGAAGCAATGGATCGTCTTGTAGAGCTGCTGATTGAGAAAGAAACAATGGATGGAGACGAATTCAAAGCCGTCGTGGCTGAATTCACGTCCGTTCCTGACAAGGACCGCACCACACCTGTTCTGAACTGATTCAAAAACAGACCAATAAAAAGCCCCGATCAACGTCGGGGTTTTTTTATTGGGCGATTGAACGTTTGATTGCTTTAAACGTCTCAGCTGGTCTTCTGTTGACTGGACTTGCGTCGTCTACAACGCTCGGAGCAGTAGACGACATCATCCCAGCAGTTTCGCCAGGCTTTTCTCCACTGAAAGGGTCGCTGGCAAACGGGACAGATTTTGGACGGACGCCCGGACTTCAAGAGACGGAATGCACAGGACGTTTGTCGATCACGGAATCAATCAAGCCGTAGGAGACAGCTTCAGAAGGAGACATGAAGAAGTCTCGGTCCGTGTCTTGCTTGATGCGGTCCAGGGGCTGACCGGTGCGATCGGCGATTTCCTGATTCAGACGGTCTTTCAGGAACAGAATTTCATCGGCTTGGATGCGGATGTCACTGGCCTGACCCTGCGCTCCTCCGAGGGGTTGGTGAATCATGATCCTGGAGTGCCGAAGGCTGCTGCGCTTTCCTTTGGTACCAGCACAAAGAAGAAAGGCACCCATGCTTGCTGCAAGGCCAACGCACACGGTGTGCACATCAGGCTTGATGTGTTGCATGGTGTCGAAAATGCCGAGACCGTCGTAGACCGAACCCCCTGGAGAGTTGATGTACAGATAAATATCCTTTTCAGGATCTTCCGCTTCAAGGAAAAGCATCTGGGCAACGATTCTGTTGGCAGAATCATTGGTGACCGCTTCACCCAGGAAGATGATGCGTTCCCTTAAAAGGCGCGAGTAAATATCAAAGGCCCTCTCACCCCGGCCGGACTCCTCGATCACGATCGGGATCATCTGCATTCAGCGAGTCCTTTGATCTTAACGGCGCCTTCTGAGCGCTAAGGTCTCCTGACCTACTCGTGCAGGCAGTTGGCCGACCGTCAGACGATCGCGGACAGCAAACGGGCGTTTCACCAAACGTTCCCTCACGTCATTGCCCCTTTATATCGTCGACTAGCTGATGAGCTTCTGGTCGAACTCCATCTGCTGAGCCATCAGAAATCCTTTCAGACCAACGCACTGTTTGCAATCGGTTTGACCACGGTGTTCAACACCTTTTCTGCGGGTTACAAGCCTGAAGAGCAACGCCAGAAATTGCTGCCAGCACTCTGCTCCAGCAATGGATTCGACGGTGAAGCCCTGAGTCGCTTGGCCACATCCACCCTGGATGAACTGACGCGCTCCGTCGCCAGCCTTGATGGAGTCGA
>JBGKDR010000082.1:0-4736 GCA_042954225.1 Parasynechococcus sp. | reverse complement strand
CCATCGAGTGACTCCAGCAGGCGAGCCGTGATGCTGATCAGTTCGGCCTTGACGGCGTTCGGATCGTCGGCACGGGCCACGATCTTTCCGCCGGCAAACCCCGTTCCATAGAGGTCGTGTTTATGGGTCATCAACCCGGCGAGTCGCTGGCCATCGGCGATGCAGGCTTCATCGCTCGGATAGTTCAACAACCGCAGTCCACCGTTGGCCGGCCGGCTGTCATCGGTGTCTTCGGCGACCACGAAAACCGAGAGGTGGTCCGAGACATGCTCAGCGCGCACCGAGACGGCGGGTGGCGCGTTGTTCAAACGGCTCATCCGCTGACCCGCTCCATCATCTGATGGTGTTCGACGTAATCGAGGCTCCACTCCTGGGGTGCCTCAGCGATGCGCCGCTGAAGACGTTCAAACACGAGATCAGCAGCCTGGTCGCCGGCGGCCCCGGCGAAGCTATGGCGACTCCAGCTGCGAATCGTGGCCATCAGGCCTGAGGCAAAGCTGGCGGTGTCGTTGGACTCGTTCCAGCGTCTGCGATACGGACACTTCACATACACCGTGCGTTGGTCAACCAGACGCAGCCCATGGCGGTAAGCGGGGGAGTCAGGGTCCTTGAGCGGGGCCATGAACTCCTCCGGGGATTTGTAGAAGTTGTTGACCGTGCCATTGCGGTACTGCTCCTCGCTGATCACACCTTCGTCAGCCATGCCACGCCAGATCTCATGCAGCTGGTCATGGACATTGCGGGTTTCCCCGCCGTTATGACCGAGGTAGTGACCAGCGTCATCGCGGGACAGATTGACCGTCAGCAGACGGCCTCCAACGGTTAACTCCTGGCTGCGGAGTTCAAGGATCCGATTCCAGTCCGCCATCGCCTGGGCCCTGAAGCGATCGATGGCTTCGCTGTCATCGGACGCGAGCACATGGGTGTGCTGGTTCAACGGTCCTGGCGAGGCGCTGAGCCAATGCATCGCCGTCGCGGAAAAACCGAAGCTCACCGTCTCCGGTGCCACGGATGGTTCATAGAAGCTGCGGGCACTCACCAGCACGGTTGGCTTTGGTTCGCGCGGGATTTGCAGAGCAAGGTTGTCAGCGAGGGCGGCATTGTCATTGCTGGGCAAGTCATTGCCGATCAACGTCAGATGCGCCTGCGGTTGATTGCTGTGGAGCCGATCCAGAACACCGTTCCAGAACTGAACGGCCGTTCCCCCGTCGGCGGCTCCGTAATCGATCAATACGTGGTGGCTTCGATCAGCCAGGGTGTCCACACAAGTCAAGGCCCAGTCAGAAGCTGCTTCGATGCAGAGAAGAGCGCCTTCCGTCTGTGCGCTGTAACCCGTGGTCATGGCAATGGCCATGGACCTCGTCAGCGACTGATTTCACCGTACAGGTCAGGTCGCAAGGGGATGTCATTCGAGAGACGACCAAGTCTGTCGCGCGTCAATCACGATCACATCCAATTAAGCGCCTCGTCTCGGTTTTGATGTCTTAACTCCACGTTCGTGGGCTTGGAGGGAGAGGAACAGTGCCCTTGGATCGACATAACGATTTGGGAGGGACTGATGCAACTGATTCAATCGTTTCCAGCACACACTTTTTCTGGCTTCGCTTTCTTTTACGCCATCGGCAACGAGATATTCCATCGCTCGTGTGTACACAGCTTCGGTCTCACGCAGCTCAGTAATGGACGGCTCATGTGTGAACGTGATTGTTGTCATCGTCGACGTTCGATCGTTGTGGTCCATTGAGCCTCAACAGAGCGATGGGGCTCTACCCCCATTTGGGGTGTTTCCTAGATCTGGACCATTCCGCAGCGCATGCCTTTGAGGACGGCCTGAACTCTGTTGTTCACTTCAAGCGTTCGCAGCAGTCGTTTCGTATATGTCCGGGCAGTCTGCTCGGTGACGATTAAATCCTCGGCAATTTCTTTGTCTGACATGCCTCGCGCAAGGCGGTCCAGAACCTCATATTCCCGTGGGGTCAACCTGGGGCAACTGAGGTACGGAAGTTCATCCGAGCGGAGTGACGGGCTGCGATAGGAGTGATGTCCCATCACCGCAAGTACGGCGGCCTCCAGAGGCTTTCGATCTTCAATGATGTCGGCCTCGGCGACCACCGCTTCCAGCCAGGAAGCGTTGTCGTATTCCACAGGGATGGCATCACTTAAGGCAAGAACGACAACTTTCAATCCTGGTTGAAGTTCGCGTGCCTTGCGTGCCAGTTCAAATCCATTGCCTTTCTCGAGCAGATCCGTGCAGAGAAGCAGTTCAAACGATTCGTTGCCGAGATACTTCAGGCAGGATTCTTCGTCTGTCACAGCACAACCCAGTCGTGCTTTCTCACTGAAGCTGTCGCAGAAGCAACGAAGAAAAAAACGTCCCTTCATTGCTAAAGCAATCCGGCCCTTGATCGCTACTGAGAGCAGGGGTTCCTCATCAGCAGATTTGGGCTGACTTTGGAGGTATGGGGTCAGATCCATCGGCGTCCCTGCTCCTGCAATCCATCTTTACCAATGACGTGCCCATTCTTGTTGTCCCGTAGTCAGTCGTCATAGATGCGACATTCCGGAGCTTCGGGATTGAGATCGCAATGAAGTTCGAGAGGGGTGGGATCGTTGTGTTCCTCAGGATGGTGACTGCGGTATGACTCCAAATCCTCAAGCTCAGAAGCGTAGTGGCGAACTTTGGCCTGATTGCCAGTCGCTTTTGCCTTCGCGAGCTCTTCTCGGTCTTTCGCAATGTGCGTTTCGATTGATTCCACGGTTTGAAACAAAGACCAAGCAATCAAACTCTTTTCCTTGTTCCTATGACTACCCCCATCCGGGGACAGGTCAATTGTCCCCAAATGGGAGGCGAAATCATTGACGGGACTGTGGGACAGTCTGCCCATGAGGAGCTAGCAGGCATGACCACATCCAATCTCAGCATTGGTGAACTTGAGGCGAAATATCCCCTCTACTGCAAGGCTCTCAAACGTCTTGTCAAGCAAGGAAAAACGAGTGAACAACTTCGTCGAACGCTGTGTTGGGATCGGCTGCGACTGTTGCATCGCTCCCTTCCTCGGCAATACAAGTCACCTGAACGGCTCATGCTGATGATTCAAGCCGAGGTTGCATCTCAGAATCAATAGTGAGACGATGCTATGTCTGCAGAACTCGATTCCATCAAATCTCAAGTTCTCACTCGCGTGATCGAACGGATTCAATACCTTGATCGACAGGAATGTTACGAGGAGTCTTATGCGCTGACAGAGGAATTCAGAGAGTGGTTGTTAGACCCACAATTGGATTCCACTTTATGATCCAATGAGGCTTTTTAGAATTGGTCAAAAGAGAGTGTCCCGCTGAGCTGTTAACCACCTTGGCGGGACTTATCGAGTGGTCGAGGTGTTGATCCGATTTAGGCGACAACAAGAATCGAATCAACACTCGTTGGATAACGGCGGACGTAGGCATTTGTTTCCATGGCTACGATGCGCGCTTCGCGGTGATCAGCTGCAGTCAGATGCAGCATGTGACGGGATCCATCGTTCTTTTTGTATCGAATGAGAAACCTCTGCGATGGTCTGGTCATTTCGTTGTGGTTTTGCGGCCGATCCGAAGCGTTGCCGGTCGTAATGCACAGGCAAGCGCATGGAATGGGCTGTGGGTCCCCTCAACGATGAGGCTTCCCATGGGTTGTGCTTGGGCGAGATCGAGCTTCATGGTTTGGCCTTCAACCGTTCTTTTTTAATCCGGTTGGAGACCAATCTCCATTCCCCATCTGGGGACAATCCGCTGCTTGCCGAAGATGGTCGGATGCTGCGGGTCAATAGGATTCGACACCAGCCCTCAAGCTGATCGGCTCTGGGTCCGCATCGAGCCAGGACTTTCCGTTTCGGCAGGACACCAAGGGGGTCAGGCGAATGCGCAGTGGACGACCTGCTTCGATGTCGATGCGCAGGCCGCTGTAGGCATCGCCTCCTGATCCCCCGGACCAGTCACGACCGATGTACAGCTCACTGCGGGCGACCAGTCGCGTTGTGCCATCCGGAGCGGTCTCCATCAGCTCTGGACCTTCCTGGCGTTGACGCCTTAAGCCATATCCACTGCCACCGCAGATCACCCAATCGATGTGACGGTCGGCATGACCGGTGTCGTGGGTCCGCAGCACCTCCATGCAATGGGCATGGCCGCTCAGAACCAGATCAACCGGCCGGAATGAACGCTCCTCGTGCGACATGGTGTCGGAGACAGCATTGAACACACCCCGCAATTGCTGACGGATCGCCTGGGTATCGGCCTGCCTCCACTTCGTTTTTTCAGTGACATAGGCCGGGTGATGCATCGTCAGGATGCGTCCTCGGACGGATGGATCGCGATGGGATTCGATCAGTGCCTCTTTCAGCCAATTCAGCTGCTCATGATCGACACGTTCTCCGTGCTTGATGCGCCGTTGCAGGTCAAAACATTGCTCTTGGAGTGTTTCCAGTTCATCCAGCAGGTCATCCCGATCGCCTTCATCAAGAGCGCTGGCTGCCAAGTCTTTATAGAGACTCGTTTGACGTTGACCAAGGCTCTTGAGCTCTTCGCGCAGTTGTCGACTGTCGCTTGATTGATCGGTGGTGATCAGGGTGTTCGAATCCAGGGCAAACACATCAACACCGGCATGGCGGAAGCGGTAATAGCGATTGGGTAAACGTGTGAACTCCCCTGGTCGGTAGTGCAAACAGCGCTGCTCATCCCAGATGGCGCTGTACTGC
>JBGKDR010000081.1:0-4325 GCA_042954225.1 Parasynechococcus sp. | reverse complement strand
AGTCCATACCGAAAGCGTCTACAAAAGCAACAAGCAGGAGGATCCAACTCAAGACTTGCGCGAAATTGAGGTGCATAAAATAAGAATATCTTAGCTGCGCAAATCACGACCTCCTCAACCCTGTCAAACAAGGCTCATACGGAGGGATAACTCTTCCAAATAAACGAGCAGCTTTACACATCAAGGCCATATCAAAACGAAGAGTTCTTGGACCAAACCAAAAAAAATGCTTACCTTCAACGAGAACACCTGCCTCTTCCCATTCTTTTCTGAGAGAGCGAAGGTGTCGAGTACTTATCCTGAAATGCTCAGCAACATCAGATGTTGTAGCCCAAACGCGTGGAATTTTTGACATGTAACGAGTGCCTGAATGTGGCTTTTGAGAATCACCACAAAGCCAAAGTAGCCGACAAACAATCCCATTTCAAAGCGCGACATAAATCCAGAGTTGACACCAAAGCTGAATCGGTAGACGTCTACCAATCGGCAGCCGAGATCCCAGTGGCGGCCAAGACTGCACCGGACTGAATATCCGTTGCGAATTTGAATCACCGCAAAAAGCTAGTGACCCACTCAAAGTAACAAATTACAACGAGGTTTTGTCTACCGAAATTTGGTACACGTCTACCAAACGTCGCTGAGATCCCAGTGATGGTCATGACTGCACCGGATTTAAAATCCGTTGGCACGCAAGTGCTGTGGGGGTTCAAGTCCCCCTGCCCCCATCGAATCAGGCTGGAAGCAGCGCCGACAATCTTTTGCGGAAGTCCCCCTTGGGCATACCGCCCTTGAGTTCCCCGTGGATGGTGAAATCACCCTCAGGATCCGTCACCAGGAGATAAGTGGGCCACCCCATCCCTTCTTTATTGGGGTACTGCTTCAACAGAATCTTGCGGTAGGCCCTGTAGGCCACGGTGTCCTGCAACATCACCGACACGAACTCAAGACCCAGTTCCTGAGCGACCGCACTGTCGTAGTGAGACATGCGGTGGCAGGTGCCGCAGTCCTCTGAACTGAACTTGATCAGGTGCATCGCATCGGGCATGCAGTCTCCTTGACGCTAGCCAGCCCCCTGGTGCTTAAGAACCAGGCGCCAGCCTCCAGGACAGAGACTGACCGGCATGGAACGGCACCAAGCCATCGATGCGATCGGGAACCTCAACCGGAACCTTCTCAAGGGTGATCTGTTGCTGGTTCACAGGCAGCCTGTAAAACGCTGGACCGTGTCGGGAGGCAAATCCTTCCAATTGATCCAGGGCTTGCTCATCATCAAAGACCTGGGCGTAGCTCTCGATGGCAAACGGTGCATTGAAGATCCCGGCACAGCCACAGGCAGTCTCCTTGCCTTTGCGGGGATGAGGCGCTGAATCGGTCCCCAGGAAAAACCGTGGATCTCCACTCACAGCGGCCCGACGCAGGGCAAGACGATGGCGCTCGCGCTTCACAACAGGCAGACAGAAGAAGTCGCTGCGCAGGCCACCCTGGAACATCGCATTGCGGTTGATGTGAAGGTGATGCGGCGTGATCGTGGCGGCGAGATTTGACTCCGCAGAACCAACGAAATCGACCGCCTGCTCTGTGGTGATGTGTTCAAGAACGATCCGAAGATCCGGATGACGGTCCCGGAGGGGGATCAGATGACGCTCGATGAACACAGCCTCCCGATCGAAGATGTCCACATCAGGGTCCGTCACTTCACCGTGGATCAACAACGGCATGCCGATGTGTTCCATGCAGCTGATGACCTCATCGATGCCCTCGAGGCTGGTGACACCGGCATCAGAATTGGTGGTGGCGTTCGCGGGGTAAAGCTTGGCGGCGGTGAAGACACCCTCCTGAAACCCTCGCTTGAGCTCATCAGCAGCGATGTGGTCGGTGAGATAAGCCGTCATTAACGGCTCAAAATTCACGCCGGAAGGGCAAACCGCCAGGATCCGCTCGCGATAAGCGATGGCCGCGTCAACGCTGGTCACCGGAGGACGCAGGTTGGGCATGACAATCGCCCGCCTGAAGGACTGGGCCGTGTGACCGATCACGCGGGCCAGCATCTCGTCATCCCGGAGATGGACATGCCAGTCATCCGGGGCGATCAATGTCAGACGATCAGGCATCGGCAGGAGCAAGGGCGACAGCCCGCTGCAGAGCGACGAGGCGATCGGGCGTGATGTTCTGCTCAGGCAGGCGTTCCAGCAATTTCAATTTCTGCAGACGCTTTTCGGTGCTGCCGGATGCCCCGACCATGAACACATCGCGGCCCACCTCCAGCGCTTCCTTGACCGCATTTTCCAGCGCGATGGCGGCGGTCACCCCGAGATGGGAGACCTCGGAAAGGTCGAACACCACGGCTTTGCAGTTGCCAATGGCGTTGTGCTCGCGGGAGATGGCTTTTGCAACGCCGAAGATCATGGGACCCGCCAGCTGGAACAGCAGGACCCGTCCCCCGGCCTGATCGAGCAGCTGTTGTTCATCGGAGGACAGCTCCACATCGTCGTCGGTGGTGCTGATGGTCTTGACCCCACGAGACTGCAGGGCACTCATGCGATCGATGGTGAGGACATTCGCGACAAACACACCGATGCCGACGGCAGCGATCAGGTCGACAAGCACCGTCAACAGAATCACCCCATAGGTGATGACAGCGGCCTTCAGGGAGAGGTGATGGGCGCGCTTGAGAAATTCCCAGTCGATGATGTCGAGGCCGACCTTGACCGCGATCCCGGCCAGCACAGCCAGGGGAATCGTTGAAGCAACTGGGGCGAACAGGAGCACCACAAGCATCAACACCATGGCGCGAATCACACCGGAGAGAGCGCTGCGGCCGCCCGACTGAATGTTCACCACAGTGCCCATGGTGGCGCCCGCACCGGGCAGCCCCCCGAACAGACCGGAGGCCATGTTGGCCAACCCCTGGCCGATCAACTCTTTATTGGAATCGTGTTCGGTTCGGGTCAGGCTGTCGGCGACAACTGATGTGAGCAGGGCATCAATGCAACCGAGCATGCCCAGCACGGCGGCATCGACGACAACAAGGCGCAGCCGTCCTTCAGACAGGAGCAAGCCAAAGCCATCGAAACTTGGGGTGGGAAATTTGGCCGCGAAGTCTGGAATCGTGCGCAGATCCGCTGATGCGAACAGGGTCATCGACAACAGCGTTCCTGCCACCAGAGCCAACAGCTGTGGGGGACAGAATTTCTTGACCGCTGATGGTGTGAACCAGAGGATGGCGAGCGTGATCACCGACAGCAGCAGTTCCAGGGGCTGGGTTCCCTGAACGAGTGCAGGTAGCTGGGTAAGGGTGGCGATCACACCCCCCTTAGGAGTCGCCTGACCAAGAAAAGGCCCAAGTTGCAGCAACACGAGGATGATCCCGATGCCGGACATGAAGCCCGAGATCACCGTGTAAGGCATCATCGTGACGTAGCGGCCCAGCCGGAACAGTCCGAACAGGATCTGGAACAGGCCCGCCAAGATGCCGACGGCGAACGCCATCGCCAGGGCTGTTTCCGGATTCGGTGCTGTGGCGGTCAGACTGATGATGACCGACGTGAACACCACGGTCATCGGACCTGTGGGTTCGGAAATCAGGGTCGGCGTCCCCCCGAAGAGCGATGCCACTAGGCCGATGATCACCGCGCCCCAAAGGCCTGCAGCAGCTCCGGCTCCCGATGCGATGCCGAAGGCCAGAGCCATCGGTAAGGCAATCACCGCGGCGGTCACCCCCCCGAAGGCATCCCCCCGGAGGTTGTTGGCGTTGATGCGATTGAGCAAGAGTGAACGCTGCGCTTGCAAAGGGAACCTTAAGTGGATTCCCGACCAAGCAGAATCCACGCAGTCCCATTGGCCGCTATGCCCGAATTTCTGAGAGCCTCTCTCGAGGTTCTGGTGGGCATCGGACTGCTTTATCTGGGGGGAGAGCTGTTTGTGCAGGGCTCGGTGGCCCTGGCCGTGATCTTCGGCATTCCCCAGCTGGTGATCGGCCTGACGGTGGTCTCCCTGGGAACCAGCGCGCCGGAACTGTTCGTCAGCCTCAGTTCCGTCAGTCAGGGGGTGGACGCCCTGGCCGTCAGCAATGCCGTCGGCAGCAATATTTTCAACGTCCTGGTGGTGCTTGGCTGCAGCGCCCTGATCATGCCGCTGCAGGTGGAAAGCCGTCTGGTCCGGCGTGATGTGCCGTTGATGATCGCGATCTCCGCTGCCGTCTGGGGCATGGCCTCGACTGGGCGACTCACCTGGCAGGCAGGCATTGCACTGCTGCTCGCCCTCGTGATCAATTCAATCTGGGAGATCCGCACCGCCCAAGAAGAGCCCAACCGCAGCGGGAGTGC
>JBGKDR010000080.1:0-1321 GCA_042954225.1 Parasynechococcus sp. | reverse complement strand
GCTCCACTGGTTGAAGTCAAGAACACGATCGGCGAGGTCCTCGGCATCGCGACGTGCCAAGGCGGCTGCACCCGCATCAGGCCAGAGCAGCACCACCTGGCGACCGCTCTCGATCAGCGCCCTGGCCAGACGCAGGGCGATTGGTAGAACCCTGAGATTCTCAAAGCGCAGCGAGGCAGACCATCGGGATCCATCCCCGGAACTGAGAGCTGAAAGGCAGGCCTCAACGAGGTCATGCTCGGCGGCCATGAGATCCGGTGGCAGCGGACGCAGGACGGGGGAAGTTGTTGTCATGGGCAAAGCATCTCAGGAACAGGCGGATCGTGCGGCATCAAAACGCTCAGGGATGCTGTCGAGGTCGGAGTCGGTGAGCCAACCCCCCAAGCTGAGACGGAGCCCGGAACGGCGCAGATCAGGCCGAACACCGATCGCCGTCAACACTGGACTGTCCTGGCTTCGGCCACTGCTACAGGCACTGCCGCTGCTGGCGGCGATCCCCTGCCTGGACAGCTGACGCACAAGCTCTCGTCCGCTTGCAGGTCCTCCGCCAATGGCTTCGACGACCAAGGACAAATGATGGGGAAGGCGATGGTCAGGGTCAGCGCCAACGGCATGGACACCATCACGCTGCAGCAACTGATCGAGCAATCGATCTCTCCAGCCGCGCAACTGCGGCGTGGCACCCGGCGGGGGTTCTCGACCATCCTGAGGGCAATACACCGGTAGGGCTGCAAGGGCCTCAGCCATCCCTGCCGCCAGAGCAATGGACTCAGTTCCGCTTCTCCATCCTCCCTGCTGACCACCACCACCCAACAACGGACGCTGCAGAACACCTGGGCGGTGCAGCAGGAGGCCCACTCCACGGGGTCCACGGAATTTGTGGGCGGAGCCACTGAGCAGGTCGACAGGCAAGTGACTCCAATCCGGGCGTCCCTGGGACAGCAGTTGTGTGGCATCGGTGTGCAACACAATTCCGCGCTGCCGGCAGGCTTCACCGATGCGCACGATGGGTTGAAGGGTTCCGATCTCGCTCTGGCCCCAGTTCAGCGAGACCAAACGCGTCGGCGGGGCAAGCATGGCGTCCAGAAGGTCCATCCGCAGGCCACCATCCGAACCCACAGGCCACAGCTTCAGCTGCCAACCATCGCGCTGAAGCGACTCCGCTGCAGCCACCACAGCGGGATGCTCCACAGCGCTGATCACAATCTGGGCCGGTTGCTGAGCAGCAGCAGCGCCGAGCAGGGCGAGATGAACCGATTCGGTGGCTCCCGAGGTGATCAACAGGTCCTGGGACGGGACCCCCAGGAGCTGACCCATCCGC
>JBGKDR010000079.1:0-1465 GCA_042954225.1 Parasynechococcus sp. | reverse complement strand
GAACCCTGGCCGCTCGACTTCATTGACCACGATGCTGAGCACCACCGGGTGGTGTTTAAGCCTGGAACAATGCTCTTCTACGAGAGCCTGTGCCCCCATGGTCGGGCATCTGAATTCGATGGGGCGTTCTATCGCAATATGTATTTTCACTGGCGTCCCAAGGCGTGGGATCCAGCTCCCTATCAGCAATTAGCTGCCAAATTCGCAACTGTTGAGGAGGCATGCCAAAGCAACCAGGACCTCAAGAAAATTGCATCGATTCCTGAAACATGGCGTGATTGGTTGCTCCTGAACCAGGGGCGAGGCTGTGACCGTGAGGGCATGCTCGAGCGGGCCATGGCCCGTGGCTTCGCGCGTGATGCTTTGGAGGCCGTTCTCGATGCCGCATCACCTGCGTCACCCCCTGCGCAGCAGGCCAAGACCTCAGTGGCGGCACCGGCAGCGATGGCGACAACGACGACAAGCTCTGTCGATCGACCGTCGCCCCTTCAATGGTTTCAGGCGGCGTTGACCCGGCCGGAGCATCAGCCGAGGGCCTGGAAGCTGGATACTCCGCTGGCGCAGCTCTACGAGATCCCCGATCTGCTCAGCCGTGAGGAATGTGAGCAGGTGATCGAAGCGATCAATCAAGGATTACAGCCCTCCACCGTCACCCGGGGAGACAGCGATTACCGCACCAGCCGCACCTGTCATCTCAGGCATCGGCATTCCGAGTTGGCCCAGCTGCTGGACCGCCGTTTCGCGGCCTTGCTTGGGGTTCAGCCGGGCTTCTCAGAGCCGATTCAGGGTCAGCGCTATGACCCCGGGCAGTACTTCAAGGAACACACCGATGCTTTTGCGCCGGGGACCGAGGAATACAAGAAACACACGGCCAAAGGGGGACAACGCACCTGGACGGTGATGGTGTATCTCAACGCGGTGGAGCAGGGCGGAGAAACCTGTTTCAAGCGCCTGGGCCGCTGTTACACGCCCATTCCAGGAATGGCATTGGCCTGGAACAACCTTCAGGCCGATGGCACGCCCAATCCCTTCACCTTGCATGAGGCCAACCCGGTGGAACGGGGCAACAAGTGGGTGATCACCAAGTGGTTCCGTCGGGAGACGGGGCGTAACGGTTGATTTGCTGCGCCAGCTCGGTCGGTGTTCCTCGGTTGTTGATCACGACATCCGCTAACGGACGCTTCCGGCTCAGGGGCCATTGGGCGGCCATCCGTGCGCGCGCGTCGGCATCGTTGAGCCCGTCTCGCTGACGCATGCGCTGTAGCTGCTGCTCTTCATCGCAGTCCACCAGCCAGATTTCCGTGCAGAGGCCCGTCAGTCCTGCTTCGAACAGCAGTGGAACCATCAGCACGATGGTTGGAGCGTTGGCGTGCTTCTGCAAGCCGCGCTCAAAGCGGGCCCTCACCTGGGGGTGAATCAGGTCGTTCAGCCACGTCCGTTCCTGGGCATCGCTGAAGACAATGCG
>JBGKDR010000078.1:0-6781 GCA_042954225.1 Parasynechococcus sp. | reverse complement strand
GAAACCAGATGCCGGGAACAGCACGCTCAGCTCCACTGGGTGGCGCCGCTGCCCAGTCATTGGACACTGGGGCTGGCTGGAGGCTGGCAGCGCAGCAATGCAGCGGTGGCCCTTGGTGCACTGCAGGCCCTGAAGCCACTCGGGTTCTCAGTGCCGGACGAGGCGATCCGGCTTGGATTCGAACAGGTGCGCTGGCCTGGTCGCCTTCAGCGCGCGCGCTGGAATGGGATGTGCCTACGCCTTGATGGGGCCCACAACCCACCCGCAGCCGAGCAACTCGCGCAGCACATCCACAGCCATGACGATCAGACCAGTCAGTGCTGGATCCTGGCGATTCAGTCCCACAAGCAAGCCATTGAGATGCTCGATCACCTGCTCGCTCGCCGTGATCAAGCCTGGATCGTTCCCGTTCCCGGGCATCGCAGCTGGACCCGGAACGATCTGCTGCGGGAACGTGCCGACTGGGCGGGACAGCTGCATGACGCCCCAAGTGCCGAAGCGGCACTGGAAATCCTCTCCGGGCGCGAGGCCTGGCCGGATCCGGTCCCAGTGATCGCAGGCTCGCTCTACCTGATCGGGGATCTCCTCGGCCGCGGGGTGCTCACGGCAGAGTGATGGGGCGATACGGGCATTCGATGACGCAGCGTCAGATTGTTCAACGGCTGCTTGCCGTCCTGGTTGTGGCGCTCGCTTGGATGGCCCAACCAGCCGAGGCTCTGGATACCAGTGCGGGTGTCGGTCTCCAGGACCGGGCGCTCTTCCAGGACAAGGTCGACTACACGCTCACCAACCAGAGCGATGGCGACTTTCGCGGCCAGGACCTCGCCAACACATCCTTTGCCGGAGCCGTCGGACGCGGGGCCGATTTCCGAGACGCCAATCTGCACGGGGCGATCATGACCCAGGGTGCTTTCGCAGAAGCCGACTTCCGCGGCGCCGACCTCTCGGATGCCCTCATGGACCGCGCCGACTTCGCCGGGACCGATCTGCGCAATGCCGTCCTGAGCGGAATCATCGCCTCGGGCAGCAGCTTCGCCAACGCCAAGATCGAAGGAGCTGACTTCAGCGACGCCCTGCTGGATCGTGAGGATCAACGCCGTTTGTGCAGCGAAGCAGAGGGCATCAACGCGATTACTGGGGTCGGAACCGCCGACAGCCTGGGCTGTTAAGCCTGTTCCAACCAGCCTCTGAGCTTCCCGGGATTCAGCAAGCCCGCTGGATCAAAGCGACGCTTGGCCTCGACCTGGTCGGCGTCGACCACGCCAAGGCCTCCGTCTTCCACCGTGAGGACGTGGGGGTTGAACAACACAGCTCCCAAACTTCGGCAGTCCTGCATCAGCTGTTCCAGCTGATCGCGACCCTGCCAGCGCACGAGGGGAAGGGCTGCGATCCTGCAGGCACCCTGCTGACGCACCACCTCCAGATGCCAGAGGAGATGGTCTGCCCAGCGGTTCTGAAGCTGCTGCATCGCCGGGACTTCCGGTTGAGGGAGCAACATCTGCAGATAGGTCCAGCGAGCATCCTTGGCCCTCGCATGCAGGGTGGTGTGATTCCAGCTCAACTCCCGCAGGCCGTTGCCCTTGGCGAGATCCTCCGGACCGAGGTCATGGCAGCAGGCACCCGCGTCATCCGCCAGGCGCTTGAGGCTGCTGACACCATCGGGGGACACCAGAAACAACAGGCGATGCCCATCGCTGGATGGACCACTCCAGGGCGGAAGCATTGCGAGCACGGAGGCCTCCAGGAGGGTGGCCAGTTTCAGAGAGATCGCACTCTGTGCCGCCCGTCGAAGCAGGTCGGTCGCCTGATCCAACGAGGCACAATCGATGCTCAGCTGATGCCAGTGCACAGCGGGGGCTGTCGCCAGGCGCAGGGCCGTGATCACACCATTGGTGCCATAGGCGTGATTGAACGGTTCCGCATCGGCCTGGTGAAACCATCGGCGCTTTGATTCAGCTGTCATCGCCATGACTTCGATCCCGAGCAGATGCCCGGGATCCCGGAGGAAGCCCCAGCGGATGGAGCCGATCCCGCCGGATCCACCGGCGATGAAGCCGCCGATGGTGGCGCTGCGCCAGGTGCTGGGGAGCAGCCGCAGTTCCCGTCCATGGCGGCGCAGGAACTGATCGAGATCCCGCATCAGACAACCGGGCTCCACGGTGACCACACCCGTGGCCGGGTCAAACGCCTGGATGCTGCAGAGATCCGTGGTCACCATGACCACGCCACCCTCCAAGGGAACGCACTGCCCGTAATTCCCACTCCCGGATCCCCGGAGAGTGAGGGGCAGGTCGAGCTCGGCACAGGCACGAACAACCCGTGCAACGCCCTCCAGATCATGGGGTCGGACCACCACATCGGCATGCCGACCACTGAGCTGCTCCGTCAGAACAGGGGAGTAATCGAAGAAATCCCGTGAATAACGCTCACAGTCCTCACGGGTGTCCAGCCAGGTGAGTTCGGCATGTCCAGCCAGACGCTGACGCAATGTCTCAACAACCTCCGAACGTCCCATGGCGACCCGTGCGAACCGTGCACGGTCTAACCGCTGGCGTCCGACCACCAGCGACCGGCAATGAGAATCTGGCGCCCAGGGCGGCGCAGAGCCTCCGACCAGCTGCTGGCACGAACCAGGAGTAGATCGGCTGGAGCACCTTCCTCCAGAAGGCCGGACCAATCGAGGCGCATCAGGGCAGAAGCGGCGGTCGTGAACGGGGCGAGTCCCAGCCGCTGCCATGGGGCCAGCTGCGTCAAGGGCAGCGCACTGGCCATCAATGACAACGGATCAAGATCACCGGCCGGGAACCAGGGATCCGCGAGATTGTCAGCTCCGACAGCCACCGTCACGCCGGCGCGCTGCAAGGCTCGGATCGGTGCTAGCGGCTTGACGATGGGTGTGGTCTCCCCCTGGCGTCCCAACAACCAACCATTGGTAAGCGGCAACGCCACGACATCGACCCGGTGACGGGCCAGTTGTTCGCAGATCCGTCGCTGAAGGCGCTCAGACGCCAGTCCAAGACTGCTGCAATGGCTGCAGGTGATCGAAACGGAGGTGGCGCGTTGATCCAGAACGGACAGCAGCTGGATCAGACCAGCCGCAGGATCGTGATCGGCCTCGTCGATGTGGAGGTCGACCCCGCAACCGAATCGCTCGGCGAGATCAAGCAACGAACGCAGCTGACAACGCACCCTTGATGACGAGAACGGGGGGACGAGAACGCCCCCGAGCAAACCCTCCGCAGCGGCGACATCGGATGCCAGCTGTTGGCCCTCGGCAGTGGACCAATGCTCAAGAGGCGCCAGTGCCACCAATTGCAAGGTGATCCGATCGCGCCAGCACCGGCGCAGGTCCAGGAGTGCGGACCAACTCGCCGATGCCCCCGGGCCGACGCTGTCGATATGACTGCGCAACGCCCTCAGACCATTGGCACAGGCCAGACGCAGGCCACGTTCCCCTCGCTCGCGCACCGTCTCCAACGTCCTGGACTGATGCTCCTGAAAATTGGCTGTCAGAGCTGCGTCATAGGTGCCAGCGAAATTCGGAGCTTGATCCCAGGTGAACGCTTTATCGAGATGCACATGGGGATCGACCAACCGAGGCAAGGCCATCTGCTCCGGGCGCGCATCGGACGGCGACAGCAAGCGGGGTTGCTGGAGATGCCCCTTCTGCCAGCTGAGTTCCACAGCGACCAGTCCATCGGCCATGACGACTGGATCGTCACCCTTCGGCCGGTGAAGCAGGCCCCGCGGGACCCAGGCCTGGAGTGAACCGGACGACTCCATCAGTTCCATGCTCCATCGGAACTGGCGACCCGGAGTGGCAGAAACGTCCCGGCAATGCCCAGAGTGACGACATCGACCTCAGGGAGGGTCACACCCGGCATCAATTCCTGCCCGCCGATGGACAGCTGATACAGGCTGCCGATTCCAAAATTCCAGCGGGTGGTGAAGCGTGAAGCCAGCGCGGAGAGGGTCTCGCGCTGGGTTGCAATCAACCCCGGGCAATCACGGATCCAGAGCTGAAACATCATCGGCACCCTTGAGCCATCGCAGAACTCAGCGCTGGCCAGCTCCACCAACTGAGAGCCCGCATGCTCCTCGTACTCGCGCATCGTGGGATTGGTGGCCACCAGAGCCAGGCCAGCACAGGTGAGAAGGCCCAGACCCAGCAATGGACCGACCGGCAGTCGAGACCGCCTCGGAGCGAGGGGCATTGTGGGCCATGTCATCAGTTGGTAGATTCTCTCCGACGCGGCGGGCGTCGCCAAGTGGTTAAGGCAGCGGCTTGTGGCGCCGCTATTCGGGGGTTCGAATCCCCTCGCTCGCCCTCATTCTTCGAACTGCTGGTTCAGGCATAGAGCGCATCCAGCAGCGGCTCTCCGCCCCAACGCACCGGGTCTGTGCAGGGCAGTTGAAGCTCGCTTTCCATGGTCCGGATCGCGTCCCGAGCCTGATCTTCGCTGAGCCGAGCGGTGTTCAAGGCGATGCCACGCACCGTTGGTGGGGGCCCAACGCCTGCCGGTCGAGCCATCGCTGCAATGGCCTCGGTCACCGCAATCAACTGATCCAACGGCGGCAGCGGGATCGAAGCCACGCGATCAAGGGTCTGCTGACCAGCCCGATGCACCAGGATCAGATCGGTCGGCTGCGTGCCGCGAATCAGTGGAAGGGTGGCGGTGGACGCTGGGTGGCAGAACGACCCCTGACCCTCCACAAGGACCAGATCATCCGCCGACAACCCGTCTCCGGCGCGCAGCACCGCCGCCTCAACAGCACCGGCGGCATAGTCCACTCGCACCGCATCAAGGGCCACCCCCTGACCGGCGATCAGGATTCCCGCCTGACCGGTTCCGACAAAGCGGGCTCGGCGTTGCCGCCGCGCAGCAGCCGCTAGTAATTCGAGGCAGGCGCTCATCTTGCCCACGGCCATATCGGTTCCGATGGCCAGGACACGTCGACAAGGCAGCGCCGCCGCCGCCGCCTGTCCAACCCCGAGAGTCTCCGGCTCCCGGCGAAGATCCCAGATCCAGCGATCGCTCCAGCATGCTGCGACCAGCTCCGGATCGTCGCTCAGACGGGTGTGCAGTCCACTGGCCACATGGAGACCGGCCTGCAGGGCAGCGAGCACATCACGTCGCAAGAGCGGCGGAAGCAGGCCACCGGAGGGAGCAAGACCGACCACTGCCACATCCGGCTGGAAGACCAGAGCCTCTGAGAGCGCACCGACGACGGGCACCGAACGGGCGATGCCGGTGACCTCCTCCAAGGAGCGATCGGCATGGTCAGGATCCACCACCGCAACGATGGGCCCCGAGCGATGGCGCAACATCGCCAACCCTGTCTTGCCGCGAAGGTTGTCCAGTCCACCGTGCTGAAGCAGCACCACCCGATGATCGGCCTGCAGCATCGGTCTAGGCCTCCCGCTCGACGATTCCAAGACCCGCACCAGAGGGTGCCAGAAGTCGGTCCCCATCCAGGGGCAGGCCACAGAACGGGTCATCGATCAGATTCAAATGACTGTCCAGATCGGGCCAGCGGACGTGCGGCAGCAGCTGGGCAGCCGCACCGTTCAGCAGCTGGCTGTCGGAGTAGCAGCCAACCATCAGATCCAGCCCCAGCTCCCGGGCGACCTGGGCCATCAACCAGGCATGGGACAGTCCGCCGGTTTTCAGCAATTTCAGATTGACCCCATCCACCACCGGTGCAAGCCGGAGTAGATCCTGGAGATCCCAGCAGCTCTCATCGGCCACGAGGGGCATCGGCGCGATGGCATGCAGCGCTGCAAAGCCCTCGGTGTCGCGTTCTGGATCCAGGTCGGGGGCCATTGGCTGCTCAAGCAAGACGACACCGGCCTGCTCGAGGGTTGGCAACATCTGACGGGACTGCTCCAGGGACCAGCCGCCATTGGCATCCACCTGCAGCTCGAGGGCCTGACCCTGATCCTGCTGACGTTGAGCGAGCGCCAAAGCGACAGCCTTGACCAGGGATCGATCGTGCTCAAGTCCATCAGGACTGCCGAGCTTGAGTTTGATGCGGGTTGCTGGCAGCAACGCCCACCAGCGATCAAGACGCTTCAGCACTGCCTCCACCGACCCGAGGCCAAGGGTCACGCTTGTGGCCACAGCTCTGCTGCCGCTGAGTCCGAACAGACGCCAGATCGGCAGACCGAACCGTTGACCGCGCCAATCGAGCAAAGCCAGATCAATGGCACAACGGGCAGGGGGAGAGAGCGCCGGGAACTGGTCATAGATCCGTTGAGGCTGCATCGGATCCAGCTCATCCAGTTGCGGTAGACGTTGTTCAAGCTCCTGTGCGACGGCATCGGTGGCATAGGCGCGGTGCCCCGTTTCGAAGCCGCCGGTTTCCCCTCTCCCGGTGCAACCGTCGTGGTCCAGGCGCAAGGCAAGGCGCTCCACAGCTGCCGTTGTCCCGCGACTGATGGCCAGAGGCACATCCTTGGTCAGCGAAAACCGTCGCAGGGCCCAGCCCATGGCCGACTCAGCACCGGTTCCCAAGCTGGCACACTGCCCGCGGTGATGGACACTGAAGCTGTTGATTCAGCCAGTGATCCAGGCGATCACTCCAACTCTTGGTCGTTTCCGCCGTTGCCAACCCCCCTGCTGAAGCCAGTCGCCAGGGAGGCCGCTACTGGATCACCACCTTCGGCTGCCAGATGAACAAGGCGGATTCCGAGCGGATGGCAGGGATCCTGGAATCGATGGGGTATCGGCAAGCCGACGCAGAGCTCGACGCCGATCTCGTTCTGTACAACACCTGCACG
>JBGKDR010000077.1:0-4229 GCA_042954225.1 Parasynechococcus sp. | reverse complement strand
CCTGAGAAAATAGCTCGGTGCCAGGTAAAACATTTTCAAATCATCAAGGTTGCCAGCTGTTGTCTGAAGACAACACTGCAACCTCGAACGAAGAAACCACCTCCACAAGAGGTGGTTTTTTTGTGCCTTCTTGAGGGGGCGAATCAGCCCTGTAGTCTGATTGTTAGGTGGAGTTGTTTGTTGTCACGGCAACGTCAGCGATTTCAGAATTTGTTGCTCACGCTTTGGAAGGCCTGCCAGAGATGGGCGTCCACAGATTGTGTTGACCTCAGTGCGGCGTTTGCGTATCACACCCTGCAATCAATCTTTCCGTTGTTATTGATCGCCCTTGCTGTGGCGGCCAGGGTTGTTGGCACAAGGCAGAGCGTTGATGATGTTTTGGCGGGGATTGCGCCACTTCTGCCTCCCTCGGTTTTAGACCTTGTGACATCAACATTGAAGGGTCTGGTTGACCAGGGCTTTGGTGCCGGGGTGTTGGGTGTTGTTGTGTTGCTGTTAACCGCAAGCAATGCCTATTTGACATTGCAGCGCGGGTCTGATCGCCTCTGGCAGGACGTGATTCCGAGTCCTGTCGCACCTCCTCCTCTCAGTATTCAGGCCTGGCGTTTTCTGCAGAATCGCCTGGAGGCTTTCCTCAGTGTGCTGGTTGTCTCCCTGCTGATCGGCGTTGGTCAGTTGCTCTCCAGCCTTGGCCGTTTGCCGGAAGAACTGCTTCTTGCTGCTCAGAACCTGTTTCCCAATCTGGTGGCGTTCTTGTTGAGGACGCCAATCTTCAGCGCTAGCCGGTTTCTCTTTCCTGCACTCTGGTTATCGCTCTTGGCGCTGTTATTGCAACGGGTTCTGGCGAGCCGTCGGATTCCCTTGATGCCTTTGATCCCCGGATCCATCCTGATCGGACTTGCCCTCACGTTTCTCAACGAAGTTCTCAGTCTGAGCCTCATTTCGTTGGGTAGTCGGTATCAGGCCTATGGCGTGATTGGTGGTGTGTTGCTGTTGTCGTTGTGGGTTTGGTTGATCGGGGTGATTGTTTATTTCGGCCAGTGTTGGAGTGTTGAACTGGCCTCGTCCCGGTTGCAATTGAGCAGCGTTGGAGATCCGAACCAGGCGTCGGCTTGATCTGTGGGCTGAAGCGCTGATGATGAACCCCACGTGGTGCCACCGGAGGTCTCCTTCGTCATGAATCGCCCCTCTCCCCTGCTTTGGCTGGGTCTGTTGCTGTTGCTCCTGCTGCCCACTGCGGCCGGCCGGGTGCTTCTGGACCTGCTTGGGGGGCTAATGCTGGCTGTGTTGGCGATTCCTCTGGTCCTCACGGGTCTGGGTTGGATTGGCTGGAAGGTGCTCCAGTCCCGTGCCCGCACCTGCACGGCCTGCGGTGCCGTCTCGATGACGCCGACTCCGGTCTGCACGGTTTGCGGCACCCCGTTTGAAACCGGCTCGGCCCAGAGTCAGTCGATGCCGAGATCTCCAGGCATCCCCGCCAGCGAAACCACTATTGATGTCACGGCTCAGGATGTGGACGACGTGTCCTGAGCGTTCTGCTCCTCAAGGGCGATGAGGTGGCGTTCCCGCAGAAACAGAAAGAATGGTGCGCCGCAGGCAAAGGCGACGCCGAAGCTGAGCACGATGCCCAGCCACCAGTAGCGGATCTTCAGGCGAGGACCTTCCACGCTGATCCAGAGGCTCACCGCCGTCGCCCCGATCAGCAGATCGCTACTCAGAGACTGGGAGGCCGGGTTGCTCGACGCATCACTGATGAACCGCTGCAGCTCGAAACCCGCCGTGGTGCTTTCAGCCATGAACGCCAGATTGGCCTGCCAGGTCAGCACAGCCCCGACAATCGCCAGAAGCAGATAAATCCAGGGGAGGACCTTACGCATCGGGATCGGGTTGCAAGCTGTCGGGATCAAGCTGGATCACGGTCTGTTCGGCCGCATCCAGCAGCGATTGGCAGTGTTCCAGATAGATCTGGCCCCGCAGGTAATGACGTTGCAGATCCCGCATTGGTACGGCGTCGCTCTGCAGTTCGGTCAACAGCAGGTCGAGGGCCTGCAGCGACTCCTCATAGCTGAGCTTGGCGGCGTCCTTGGTCCAGGAGCGGATCTGTTGTTTGAGGCTGGGCTCAGGCATCAGGGGCTGGAGGGGATGGGCTTGGTTTCGACGCGGGTTTCAACGCTGCCATCGGCGAAGCGCAGTGTCAGCCTGTCACCGGGTTGAAGTGCTTGGCTGCTGTCCACGGTCTGGCCGGACTCGCCCTGCACGATCACCAGACCGCGTTTCAACCAGCGCTCAGGGGAGAGGGCTTCAAGCAAGGCTTGCTTTTGCTCCAAGGTCTGGCGCAGGCGCTGGATGGTCAGAGTGGGGTGGTAGAGCTGCAGTAGCTCTGCGCGATCGCGGAGTCGCTGATGTTGCCGTTCCAGCCACCAGCGTTTGTGGTCGACTAGCCGTTCCCGTCGCTGCTGCAGATCCCGCAGCAGATCGTTGCGATCCGGCAGCAGGGCCACCATCGCCGCTGTTGGGGTGGCCGCACGGTGGTCCGCCACCAGGTCGGCCACGGTGAGGTCATCGTCGTGGCCGATGCCTGTGACCACCGGGCGTGGGAACTGAGCCAGGTCCCGGCAGAGCTCCTCATCGTCGAAGACGGCCAGGTCTTCTCGGCTGCCACCACCGCGGGCCAGCACCAGCGCATCCAGCTCGAGGCTGTCCGCTTCTGCGGCGAGATGGGCCAGCACCGCACGAATCCGTGCCGCCACGGCCCCCTGCACCGGAATCGGAATCACCAGCAGGGTGGTGGAGGGCCAGCGTTCCCGCGATGTGCGCAACATGTCCGCCAGGGCTGAGCTGGGGACACTGGTCAGGATGGCCAGGGTGGCTGGGGCCCGCGGCAGTGCCCGCCGCCGGGCGGCATCGATCAACCCCTCCTCCGTCAGCTGGCGCTTGCTCTGCTCGAACAGCCGCAGCACCGTTGTCAAACTCGGCCGGATGTCCAGCACCTGAACCGTCAGGTTCGCGCGCGCCTCCCAGAAATTCAGCTTGCCGACCACGGTGACGCCGTCACCATCCTTCGGTTGATAGCTGAGCTGCTGGCGGCGGGAGGCCCAGACCACAGCCGAAATGCTGGCGTCGCCATCGGTGAGCGTCAGCCAGAGGTGCCCCTTCTTGAGCTGGGGGCGGGACACACTGGCGTCAACGAGGAAGCGTGGGGCGAATCCACGCTCCAGCAGGCTTCCGATCGCCGCGTTCAGTTCACCGACGGAATAGGTCGGAATCGGATCAGCGTTCAACACGGAGGCGCCGGTAGGCAAGGCCCCAATACAGGCAGACCACACCGCTGGTCAGGGCCAACCACCAACCAAACGCATGGTGCAGCTGGGTGGTGGCGATGCAGAACACCACAACAGCACTGCTGAGCAACCTGGAACCATCACGGCGGTTGCGAACGTAAAGCGGTGCCAAGGGGTCTCCCATTGCAGAGGTCCACTGTGGACCATCGGGGGTGGAGCTGGAGCAGGACATAAAAAAACCCGCCCAGAGGGCGGGTTAATCAATCAAACGGAGTCGATCAGCCGAGACCGATCTGGCTGAGGATGCCTTGGCCGGTCAGCAGCTCGGTGCCGAGGCCGATCACAAAACCCATCATGGCGAGACGGCCATTCCAGGTCTCAGCGAAGTTGACGAAACCGAAGCGGGAGTTGTCGGACATGGTTGTGCGCTGTGTGCGTTGGAAGCAATGTAACAAAGGTTGGAGAAATGTTGCGCGTTTTGTCGGGGTTGTCAGGGGGCGCTGATTCGCCTCAGGGTTTTGGGTGGTTGAGGCGGCGTTTCGTCTTGGCCGTCGCCACCGCCTCAGCCGGGTTGTCCGGCCATGGATGCTTCGGGTAGCGCCCGCGCATCTCCCGCCGAACCTCGTGATAGCTGCCCTGCCAGAAGCCTTCCAGGTCGCGGGTGCGCTGCAGCGATCGTCCCGCCGGTGAGAGCAGATCGAGGGTCACTGGGAGCTGGCCCCGCAGCACCGATGGGCCGCTCAGGCAGCCGAACATCTCCTGGAGTTTTACCGCCAGCACGACGTTGTCTTCGCTGTAGTGCAGGGTGGCCTCACGCCCACTGGGGATCGTGATCCGCACAGGCAGCAGTCGATCCAGCTCCTGGCGTTGGGCCCAGGGCATGTCGCCCCAGAGGGCCTCCTCCAGCTCCGGGCCCTGGAGATCGCGCCAGCTCTGGCAGTGCTCCAG
>JBGKDR010000076.1:0-10422 GCA_042954225.1 Parasynechococcus sp. | reverse complement strand
ATGCCTTCGAGCAGCATGTGGATCTCACACCGTTGCTGGAGCGATGAGCACCATCCCCGTGCGCTGGCCCGATGGCCATGAAAGTCCAGCCGATGTCGGCAGCGATTGGCTGCAGGCGGCGGCGGCGGCCGGGGTCAGCATCCCCACCGGGTGCATGGGCGGCAGCTGCGGCGCCTGTGAAATCGATGTCAACGGCAAGGTGGTTCGGGCCTGCATCAGCACTGTTCCACCCTCCAAATCAGGACAGCTGACGGTGGAGGTCGCCACCGATCCGTTCTGGTGACGCCCTCAGGAAGGCGATTCCGGGTGATGACCCTCCACTTCGCCCTGGAACACACGGCTGGCCCGGATGTCAGCCGCCTCAATGGTGATCAGATCCTCCTTGGTCAACGCGTCATGCATCCGAGCAAAGAGGCGATTGGCCTGTCGTAGACGGGCGCGATCCAGGGCATTGCGAATGGAACGGGCATTGGCAAAGAAGGGAAGCTGACGGCGACGGGCGACGTAGTCCTGAAACGCTGCCAGCGCCGAAGCGCTGAAGGTGTAGTGCTGATGCTTCAGCAGCAGATCTGCAATCGCCATCAGCTCGGAATCGCTGTAGTCGGGGAAATCGAGATGGTGGGCCACCCGTGACGACAACCCTGGATTGGAGCCGTAAAAGGCATCCATCCGATCCTTGTAACCCGCAAAGATCACGACAAAGTTATTGCGCTGTCGTTCCATTTCCTGGAGCAGGATCTCGATGGCTTCCGCCCCGTAATCACGTTCGTTGCCCGGTTTGTAGAGGTAGTAGGCCTCGTCAATGAACAGCACCCCACCCTGGGCCCGCTGAATCATCTCCTTGGTTTTCGGAGCGGTGTGGCCGACGAACTGACCCACGAGATCATCCCGTGTGGCGGTCACCACATGGCCCTTTCGCAAGTAGCCAAGACGATGGAGGATCTGCGACATTCGCTGCGCCACAGTCGTTTTTCCCGTCCCTGGCCGACCGGTGAAGGACATGTGCAAGCTGGGGGCCGTGCTGGGGAGGTCAACCTGCTGCCGGGCCTGGTCCACCAGCAGCAGAGCTGCAATCTCCCGGATCCGAGTTTTCACGGAGCGCAAACCGATCAACTCACGGTCGAGCTGATCCAACACATCAGCCACACCCGACGCGTCATAGGCAGCGGCCAGATCAATCGCGGCCATCACACCAGCCTGGCCCGGTAAAGCACGCGATTCAGGTCGCTGAAATCGGTGCGGGCATGGAGGGCATACCAGTTATCGCAGAGCAGGACGTCCCCGGGGAGCAGACGCACATGCTCGGAACGGGGTGAGACCTCGAGGGCCTGCTCAAAGGCCTGAGCCAGGCGTTGGTCGGCATCGGTTTCGCAGACCAGATTGTCGATGCGCCAGCGAATGGTCCCGTCCTCGCGAAAGATCGGGGATGGCGGGGACATCGCGGGCACTGTCGCGGACTGGAAGACTTCAGGCACAGCCCAGCGCCAGACGCTCTGCTGCATCCGCGCCACACCGTCATCACCAAAGTTGGTCTGGGCAATCTCCCGCGCGTCATCGACGCTGATCAACAGGTTGTCGCCACCCTCATCCGCGGGTGTGTCGCAGGCCAGAACAAAGAAGCGTTCCGGTTGATGGTGATACTGCGAATCGGTGTGAAAGCCTGCTGGGCCTGCGATCTCTGAGTACGTGCCGGCGTCCTTGCGCGGCTTGACCAACCAGGCACCGATCCCACCGTCTCGACGAGAGAGCTCTCCAAACCTCTCAGCAAAGTCTTCGACCGCCTTGGCGGTCACCGGTGACGGCAGAACTCCTCGAAAAACACGCCACCGTTCCGATGGCGACAACCGGTCCACGCATCTGACGTCGCAGTCCACACCCTACGTCGATCATTCAGACGGCGACAGGCATTGTGCTGAAGCTTGTGCTGAGGTGTCGCGTGCGACACCACGGCCCCTGACATCGGTTACAAGAGCCCGTCGATTTCAGCGGCAAAAGAGCGATCCGCCTCCGAAATGGGAGCATCATCCGCATCCGGGCGGAGCGTGATGTTCACGTAAGTGCGGCCGAAGCTGATGTCCGGAAAACGCTGGGTCGCTTCGCTGTGTTCCCCAAGGCGATCAAGAAAGTCACGGGTGGCGCCATAGCTGTCGAACTCGTATCGGCGCTCCAGACAGACGGGACGCTTGCGTTCCTGCCACTGGTCCATGACTCAATATTGGCTGAAAACAACCTAGTGGATAGACCGCCTCAGGAAATCCAGAGAACGAAAGGAGCGACTAACAAAGCGACTGAAACGCAACTGGCGAGAATGCGCTGATGATGACGCATTTGAACCGCGATATCAGATTTAATACCCTCAGAAGCACCAAAACAACGATTCACGCAGTACACAGAGTGAATCAGAACAACCATTGTCATTAAATAAGCAAAAACAAACATTTTGTCCATATAGGTAAAATATTTAAGACCAGAAGGAAGCAAGTTGTGCCATCGATCCTGAAGAACAGCCAGGACCAGAAGGATCGAGGCAGGAATGCCAATTTTCTGAGCAGAAACCTTAAAGCTAACTATCAGAGAAAAAATAACGGCCGCCATCGCCGAGGCGAGGGGCAAAAACAATCTCACAAACGAGGGACCAATCGCCCTCCGAAAGTGCAGCTCCCACTGCAGCTGCGAGTAAGTGATTCCATCAGCACTCCAATCGCCAGGCACATCATGACCAAAGAACGTTTTTGCGTGATAAACAATATTCTTTATCTTCAGACCGACAAAGCGATAACCCGGCAAAGAGACACGATCCGAAGCCAACGAATCACGCTCATCAGCACTTAAAAAAAGCCTCTGGACCGGAAACTTTGTACGCAACTCGATAGGAAGATAAATTTCCTCAAAAGGAAAGTTTCTGTAATCAAGCTGATGCATCTTGAAATCCGAGGAGAAGTCACCAAGCTGGTAATAATACTTATGCTTCGGATAAACCAAAGGCCCTATGCTTTTTTTAACAAAAGACTGACCACCCTCCGAGAGAGCATTGGAAGAATAAATGAACGCCGAATCAAAAGAGATTCCAACACCTTCATCCACTTCCTTACCCGAATTAATTTCCATCCATTGGTCCTCACTCTTATCATCCCACCTCCCCCAAATTTCGCCATCAGCCGAGAACGTACCCCGAGAATGATCAACATCATACAAATTGCTTACAAAGAGGCCGATCTCAAGATTGGGCACATCCTCTTTACCCCGAACATCGGCAGGACGATAGCTTTCATTAGCAGCCCTTGTGCTAATTAAATCGATTCTAGAACCGACCACAAAAATTGCGATCAAAACCCCCAGGAAAAGAATCAAAAAAAAGCGATGAAAATATGATCTGCACAAGCGCCGAACGACATCCATCGCCAGTCGAGAAGACTTAATGATCTTCCTCCTAGCTACACCACTGATCTCTGTCGATCAACCGGGCAACAAAGCCACCCGCTGACAGCCCATCAAGCGGGACGCCCATGCCGTGGCATAGGCACGGTTCGCCGCCTGCTGCTCCGCATCTTCGGTGCCCAATGGGTGGGGCATCGTGCCGGCGATCGCCGCGTTGGTCACACAGAACATCGACTTCTGAAAGCTGACGCAGATCTGAACATGCACATCGGTTTGGCCACGACCATGGTCGTCGTACCAACGGTTCAGTTCGTCGGGAAGATGCCGGTACATGTCCTGCATGCACAGGCTTGGAGGAATTCCTGCACCCATGCTCGGGATCGGATCGGCGTAAAGGGCTCCGTACTTGAAGTCGCTGATGTCGGGTGAGATCTGCCGTGCCTGGGCGTTGTAGGAGACGGTGCCAAGGAAGGGCATGCCTCGGAAGAAGACCGCTTCCACGTAGGGCACGGCCACATCCACCAGGAAGGTGAGACCAGCTTCGGGGGGAAGAACCCAGATCTCTTCGCCACCGATCGTCACCTTGTACTGAATCGGATGGCCGGCGGCCGTCACAAGACCGTCGCGGATGTGATGCACCACATCGTTGACACAGGTGACCTCCTTGATCGCGTAGCGACGGGCGAGGTCCACGAAAATGTCACTCATTACCCGCCAGAACAGGCCCAGGCAGTAGATGGTGGTGAGTGAACGGATCGCCTCAGGCGCGAAGTCGGGATACAGGCGGTTGTTGAGCGCCAGCAGGGGGTCGCGAGACGACTTGGCCTTGATAATGCGCTCACAGGCCTCAGCAAATTCCGGCGTGTCGAGATAAGCGTCGAGACCGCCAGTGCCGTGCCAGAACATGGCCTTCTGGCAGTACTCGGCATATTCGAAGTTGATCCGGTCACCCATCAGGTGATCCCACAACCGCTTGAGATTGAAGCCCTCGTGGAAGAAGCGGAAGACCGGGAAGGGGTTGAGCATCTGCTTCTCACCCTGATCGACCAGGTTCCGGCTGTAGGCATCAAGCACCAGGCCGTAGCTCTCAAGCACATTGACCACCTGAAGCAGATGATCAGGCGTGTCCTTGAGCAACGGGGTGTCACTGAGAAGCCGGCTGATCAGCTCCTCTTGATCGGGGAGCACCGGCGGCTGGACGGGAGCAACAGACATCGTGGTCATGACAGGTCTGCGTTGATCAGGCTGAGGCCGGTGGTGGCAGCTTCGCTGAGGTTGGAGAGCAGCTCAGGGGCCAGACCGAGCAGCAACACACCGAGGCTGAGAGCGATCGCCGGCATCTGCTCGCGCAGGGCGACGCGGTCGAGGATACGGGGATTGAGTACTTCACCGGCGGCGATCGCCAGCCGACCGAAGAACGCCCTGTTCACGAGCAACAGGAAGTACACAGCGGTGAGACCGGAGCCCACCATCGAGAGCAAAGTGGCCACCGGGAAGGGTTGCAGGCTTCCGCGGAAGATCAGGAATTCCGAGATGAAACCGGCCATACCGGGAATGCCGGCGCTGGCCATCACACCGATGATCATCAGGGACCCGGTGAGGGGAAGGCCGCGCTGAGGATTGAGCAGTCCCCGCAGCACATTGAGATCTCGGGTGCCTGTTTTGGCATAGACGACCCCAACGACGAGGAAGAGCACCCCGGAGATGAGGCCATGGCTGACCATCTGGAACAGAGCACCCATCAAGCCAAGCGGTGTGGCTGCAGCGGCGGCCAGCAACACATAGCCCATGTGACCCACGGAGCTGTAGGCGACCATGCGCTTCATATCGGTCTGAGCGATGGCGGCCAGGGAGCCATAGAGGACCGAGATCGCAGCCCAGGCGGCGAGCCAGGGGGACGCCAGCTGCCAGGCCTCGGGAAAGAGACCAAGACAGAAGCGCAGCAAGCCGTAGGTGCCGAGCTTCAGCAACACACCTGCCAGCAACACCGACACCGGCGTGGAGGCCTCGGTGTGGGCATCGGGCAGCCAGGTGTGGAACGGGAAGAGCGGAATCTTGATTCCGAACCCGATCAGGAGGGCACCCATCAGAATGAGCTGTGCCGTCATGCCCAGTTCACCGGCAAGGATCGGCCGCAGGCTGAAATCCATGGTTCCGGTGACCAGAGCGATGCCCAGGAAGGCCGCCAGGATCAGCACGCCGGAGACAGCAGTGACGATCAGAAACTTGGTGGCTGCGTAGGCGCGATTGGTACCACCCCAGACGGCAATCAACAGCCAGAGCGGAATCAGTTCAAGCTCGTAGAAGAGGAAGAACAGCAGCAGGTTCTGGGCCAGGAAGGCACCATTGACGGCGCCACTGATCACCAGCAACAGGGCGAAGTAAATGCGGGGTCTGTTGTCGATCTTGCGGGAGGCGATGGTGGCCACCAGACAAAGCACCCCGTTCATCAGGACGAGCGGGAGCGACAGACCATCCACGGCGAGGGCGTAATCCAGTCCGATCGCATGCACCCATCGGGCCTGTTCGATCAGCTGAAGCCCCGCATCGGAGGGGTCGAAGGGGAGCAGCAGGCCGAAGCTGACCAGACACTGCACCGCTAAAACCACGATGGAGACATCGCGCAGCCGGGCACTGGAGGGTGATCCTGGCCACAGGATCAGGGCCAGAGCCCCGACGAACGGAATCAGAAGGAGGAGGGAAAGCAGCATCTCAGGGCGATCAGGACAGCAACCAACTCACCGCGGTGAGGAAGAGAACGATGGCGAGAAGCACCGTGAGCACATAGGACTGGCCCTGACCGCTCACACTCAGCTTCAGACCCTCAGCGCTCTGCAGAGAGAGGCGAGCCACACCATTGAGAACACCGTCGACGACGTTGCGATCGAACCAGTAGGCCAGCCGTGAAAAACCGGCGACGACATTGACGATCGTGAGCCGGTAAAAGCGCTCGGTATAGAAGTCGTAGGCCAGAAGATCCTGAAACCAGCGCAGCAAAGGATTGATCGAGCGGGACCAGGCCTTGCTCAACGGCAGCAGGGCACCGGCGAGCAGGCCGACCAGCCCACTGCCGACCACCAGAGCTGCCGCCCAGAGAGGGAAGGCCAGCAGTCCCTCAAGGGACTCAAGGCGAACCAACAGCACCGGCGTGATCAGAACGATCACGGTGAGCGCCACCATTGGCAGAGCCATCTGCCAGTTGACTTCGGCCGCGCGGCGGGACTTGATCAGCGAATCGCCAAGGAAGACGTGACGGAATACCCGTACCAACCCCATCGCCGTCAGGGCATTGGTGAGCAGAAACACCGCCATGAAGGGCACGGAACGCACGCTCAAGAGCTCGATGGACTGGGCCATGGCGAGGAAACCACCCAGGGGTAGGAAGCCGACCAAGCCGGCGGACCCAACCAGAAATGCCGTTGTGGTCGCAGGCATCCGGCTGCCCAATCCACCGAGTTCAGTGATGTCCTGGCAATTGGTGGATGCGATCACGCCGCCGATGCTCATCGAGAGCAAGGCTTTGGAGACGGCGTGGGTGAACAGGAGCAGTAAGGCCAGGACAGGAATCTGCAGGGCGATGGCAATGAAGACCAGGCCGAGATGCGCTGTCGTGGAATAGGAAAGGGTTCGTTTGATATCAACCTGAGCGATCGCCACCAGCGAGCCGCCGATGGCACTGATCGAGCCGATCACCAGCATCACCCCGATCGCAATCGGTGAGAGCTGGAGGATCGGCATCACTTTGAGCAGCACCAGCGCACCACAGGTGACGACAACCGAGTTACGCAGAATCGAGGCGGGATTAGGACCTTCCATCGCCTCGTCCAGCCAGAGGTGCATCGGGAACTGGGCACACTTCCCGGTCGGTCCGGCAATCAGACCAAGGCCGAGCAGGGTGGCTGCCAATGGCGAAAGGGTGTCCTGGGCAGCCCAGGCGTAGAGGTCGTTGAACCCCATCACGCCCGAGAAGCTGCAGAGCGCCACCACGCCCATCAACAGCAGCACATCTCCGACACGCTTGGTCAAGAAGGCATCCCGGGCCGCGGTCACCACGAGCGGCTGGGCATACCAGAAGCCCACCAATAAATAGGTGGAGAGAGTGAGCATCTCCAGCAGGAAATAGCTCTGGAAGAGGGAATCGCTCAACACGACGCCACTCATGGCGCCTTCGAAGAAACCGAGCAGAGCGAAGAAACGGGCCAGGGCCCATTCCTTGTCCATATATCCCAGCGAATAAACCTGGGACAGCAGGCTCAGGCCGGTGATCAACTCAAGAGCCACCAGGTTGGTCAGATTGAGACCAAAACTGATATCGAGCTCCAGATCAGCGACGGTCAGCCAGGGAAAGACCAGGTCCACCGGGCCCGTCTGAAAGACCTCCTGAAGAATCAAGCTGCCATGCACGAAGGCCAGCAGGGACAACAGGATGTTGAGGTAGGCAGCAGGTCGGTGAGCATCCCGGCGAAACCAACCGGCGGCCCAAGGCAGGGACACCAACATGCCGACGAACCCGTAAACAGGGATCAGCCAGGCGGTCTGGATGGGAAGCGAAAGCTCCGGAGTCAAAACGGCGAGCGGGATGGGGATCGGGCTGGTCGTTGAACAGCGGCTGAATCTAGGGGCTCAACCTGGGGACGATTGGGTCACAACGAACCGTTGTGACCTTTGTGATCAAAGATCAGCTGCGACGCAGGGCGCCACTGGACACCAGTGCCGGCTCAACCTCCTGGTGGGGGCGGGCAATGATGTGAGCAGCGACCAGTCCGTCGCCGACGCGTTCACAGGCATCGGCACCGGCGCGGACCGCAGCGTTCACCGCACCGGTCTCGCCGCGCACCATCACGGTGACGTAACCACCGCCGACGTATTCACGGCAGATCAGGGTCACCTCCGCTGCTTTGGTCATCGCGTCGGCAGCCTCGATGGCAGGCACCATGCCGCGCGTCTCGATCATGCCCAGGGCAATGCCCTGGATGGACGACGAATCCGAGAAGGAGCCTGAAGACGGCTTGGTGATGCTGCTGCCGCCTCCGGTCGAACCCGATTTTCCGGTGGTCCCTGCAGCCGTCGACGTCTTCGCGGCAGGCGTGGGGGCGGAACCGGTGGACCCGGTGGATGCACTGGCCACGGGCTTCACATCAACGGTTTTGTTCGCAGCGGTGGTGCGGCGGCGGGGAGTGGAGGAGGGGGTGGCCATGGTGAAGAAGGGGATGGAAGCGAACGGAAGCGGCGGAGGCTGAGGAGCCCTATCCGTCCGGCGACCAGTGATCGATGATTCCGCCGATCGTGAGATCAGTCAGAACGGTGTTGTCTGGACAGGCGTGGCGGGCAGCCGAGCCACTTGCGGTGAACACCCAGTTGCCCTCTCGGGCACCGACCGGGTCAACGGCGACGAGCTTTTTGCCCTTGTTGTTCTTGAGAATGCGCAGGTGCATGTGATCCAGTCCCGCGACGCGGAACGTGCAGACCAACGTGCCCATCACCTGCATGATCTCCATCAGCTCGCGGCTCCACCGGTGGGTTTGACAGCCGGCTTGGGGGTGGCAGCCGGTGCCGGTGTGGATGAGGATTTCGGAGGATCAGGCTCCCAGTGATCGATGATCCCGACGATGGTCAGGTCACTGGGATAAGACTTGCTGCCGGCGGCCTCACGGGCGGCCGAGCTGCTGACGCAGATGACCCAGTCGCCTGGCTTGGCACCGACGGCATCGACAGCCACTTTCTTGGTGCTGCCATCGAGGACAACCTGAAGATGCTTGTGCTCGAAATCAGGAATCCGATTCGTGGACACAAGTGGCTTGACGACCTTGACGATGAGCATGATCAGTGCGCCTCCGGAATCTGAGGATCGAGGGTGGACCCGACAACCTCGGCAGGTGCGGTCTGATTGCGGTCACGCACGGTGAGGCACGTGTGCAGCAGACCGTCCTGAATCAGGTCGGAGTAGCGGGTCGAAATGGCGTTGTTGACGCGGTGGCAATCGGCGATGGCGCGCTCCCGTGCACCGGGGACACGACCGGAATAGTCAAACCGAACAACAACGGGAATCGGAAGATCACGGCTGACGTTGAGTCCACGAAAGATCTTGACCCCGACGTCCAGATCAGGTGCTCCTTCTTCAACGGTGTCGAGATGGGCGAAATAGGTGAGATTGCGCAGGTGCACCTCTTTGAAACCGATGCCGACGCCGATGAAGCGCTCCGCATGACCTGCGTCGGGATAAGGCCCCTGATGCAGGCCCTGGACGTAGTCGATCTGGGAACAGTTGTTCGAGATCAAACGTGTGATGAACCGCACCATGCCCTCATCCATGGGACCGGGCGCGGCGGCCTCGACTGCTTCAGCGATCTGGCTCATGGCCTGATCGGCGGACATCGATGCTGTGGCCGCGTGCAGTTCCCGTGCACAGACCCATTGCTCGAGATCCATGGAGCTGTCCCGGGAGGGGGGATGCACGCGAATGGCATCGGTATCGGTGTCGAGACCGATCAGCAACAGGTCAACGGATGCACCGCAGCAAAAGCTGTTCTCAACCGCCGTTCTGAAGTCCAGCAGTCGCTGATGTCCGGATGCCGCTGCAAGGGCATCATCACTGCCGTGGGCCGCACAGCCCTGGTGCTGCGGATCAACGGAGCTGAAGTGGTACGTGACCACCTTGAGGTAGCGGGTCGGCTCGGTGGAGGGATTGGGAGAGCCGGAGCGATAACGGCTGTGCTCTGTTTTGACCCAGCGATTGACGGTGTTCTCAACATCGAACATGGCGCCCGCATGGGAGCGGCGACGCACAGAGCTGAAGGGAATCCTCAGGGCATAGGCCACGGTGTGGGCGAGTCGACCATCGGCACAAGGGCTGAGATCGAGCAGATGAAATCCACACTCGAGCAGGAACTGATCAAAGGCCTTGGCACTGGGCTGATCAGAACCGCTGTTGAGCGGATCGTCCTGGAAGAAGTGATCACTGAACAGCCGATGTGACTCGAACACACACCAGGCGAACAGGGCCCGCATATCCAGGGGACGCACCCAGGCGCGCTCCAGGATGTG
>JBGKDR010000075.1:0-4012 GCA_042954225.1 Parasynechococcus sp. | reverse complement strand
CACCTGGAACCTGGAACGCTCGTTCAAAAAGGCGTCGACCTTCTGATCGCTGTTCTCGACCAACCCGCTCCTTCTCCAGCCGTTGCTGACGCTGTGAAGTCAGCGGCCCCACGGGTTGAGATCGCTGTTCTGCCCGGTTGTCCCTGGTGCAGCCGAGCTCTTCGTCTGCTCAGAACCCTTGATCTTCCCCACCACGTGGTCACCGTTAACGACGATCACGCGTTTGAGCTGATGCATCAGCGCAGTGGCATGCGCACCTTCCCTCAGGTTTTCATTGATCAGCAGCTTGTTGGTGGCTATGACGCTCTCACAGAGCTTCACGCCAGTGGCGCCTTGAACGATCTCCATTGAGCCCTTTCTGGTCGCAGAAACCCTGGTGGTGCCAGCCCTGGACCATCGTTCTCACCGGCGTCACGGCGGATGGCTGCAGCTGGCTGTTCTTTCACAGGATTTGGCTGACGGCTCTGGTGTCCCTGGCCGTTCTCGCCTGGTGGACGTTGTTTTTGATTGTGGTCCCGTCGATGGTCGAGGACACCTGAATCCCTCAGCACGGTGCCATCGACACCAGAATGGATTCAGTCAGATATTGCTGGCCATCCGGCTCTCTTCCCTGAACCGCTGTTTTTCACTGATCAGTTCAGTTTCCAGCTGTTCAATCAGCTGGCTCACGAGGGTTTGAAATTCAGGTTGGCAGCCTCGAAAGGCCGCTTTGTGGCGAATCGGTTCGTTGCGGGTACGCAAATCGGTCAACATCAGCTGAAGGGCGTCGATCCTTGCGTTGGAATTCATCCACTCGAGCTGCAACCACTGGAGGCTATGACGTCGGCGGGCTCAGAGACCAAGTTCTTTGAGCAATTGAGATTGGACCTGGCGACCGACGATTCCATGGGCGGCCATGGCTCCACTCGCTGCCACCGGTGGGATGCCGATTCCGGGGAAGGTGCTGGCGCCGCACATCCAGAGACCTTTCACCGGAGTCGTGACTCCAGGAAACAACCCCTGGGCGGCTGACAGGGCGGGGCCGTAGCTGCCCTGATGGGTGTGGAGGAAGTGTTTGTGCGTCAGAGGCGTCCCTTCCATCGTGATGCTGCAGCGTTCGCGGATGTCAGGGATCCGTTGTTCCAGAACGGACCAGAACAGATCACAGCGTTCTCGTTTTTGTGCCTGGTAGGCGCTGCTGTTGCGATCCAGGTCTTTCCAGAGCGACCAGGGTTCGTTGGCGGGGGTGTAGGCATGGAGAACATGGTGTCCCGCCGGGGCCATGCCTGGATCCAGAACCGATGGGATCGAGAACACCATGGCATTGGCGGGAGCATTGATGCCGCGCTCCCAGTCCCCGACCCACACCATGTGAACTGGAAGGTCGTCGAGGCCGCTGGCATCAAAGCCCAGATGCAGGTGCAGAAATGACGCGCAGGCGGGCGTCATGTCGCACCGCGTTCTCCACGTTGTTGCCGTCGTCTCGGGAACGAGATCCATGGTTGACCAGACATCGGCATTGCTGACGACGTGCCGGGCTGCGATGGTCCTGCCGTCAGTGCAGTGAACCCCGGTGCAGCGCTCCCCATCCACGATCAGCCTGTCCACGGTGCAACCGAGCTGAAGCTCACCGCCATGGCGCTGGAGGCCTCGCACCAGGGCGTCGACGACAGCCGCACTCCCGCCCACGGGGTAGTCAAGGCAGGCGTTGTCACTGAACCATTCCCCGAACAGTGTGGCCATCGCCGCAGCGTTCGTATCGCCCATCGGCATCCCGCTGATCAGAAAGCACAGCAGGTCAACCCAGTTCCTCAGGAAAGGGTCCTGGAGATGGCGATCCACCAGGGGACCGAAGGCACCAGCGAGGTGACGCATCGCCGGAAGATGCTTCACCAGCCGCGGGCCCTGTTTCAGCAACTGCCCCACGACATCCACCCCGGGGCGCAGCGCGAGCAGCGGCAGAGCATCGGCCGCCGCTGCAATCGGCTGCAGGGCCTGGATGAACCGTTGCCATTCCTCCACGGCGGAGGGGCCCTTCAGATTTCGGATGGTTGTCTCGAAATCAGTTGGACCGACACCGATGGAACAGTGACCTTCAGGCAGCAGGACATCCCAATCCCGGTACTGAATCATCGGTAGGTCTCCCTCCCCGATGGCTTGCAGCACCTGTTTCAAGGGATTGCTGCTGGGCCAACGGCTCAGTCCGCTCCAGAGCGAGGGACCGGATTCGAAGTGGAACCCGTTGCGCTGAAAACCGTGGGCTGCCCCCCCGGGCTGATGGTGAGCTTCCAGAACAAGCACGCTGCGTCCAGCCCGGGCACACAGGGCGGCACAGCAAAGACCCCCAATGCCGCTGCCGATCACCACCACATCAACCGGCTCGTTGGTCATTCAGGTCATCCGCAGGTCATCATTGTGCTTGCCGTCGGCTGAACGTGCGGGATCGCTCCCTGCTTCCTCTCTGTCTGTTGGCGCTGGCCTGGTTGCAGGAGGGTCTAGATCAGCTTTTGTTCGCAGGTGGATGGAACCTGCCGATGGGACCGGGTCTGCCGATCTGGAGAGTGCTGACGGCACCGTTCAGCCATGCCGGTTGGTCCCACCTTCTTTCCAACAGCCTGGCGTTCCTGCCTTTGAGCTGGCTGGTCCTCAGTCGAGGGGTCCGCAGCTATCTCAACGTCTGGATGGGTGTCCTGGTGATGACCATTCCGGTCGCACTGCTGTGGCCAAGAGCGAGCCATGGCCTGTCTGGCGTGGTCTACGGATTGCTGGGCTATCTGATCGTGATCGGATGGGTGGAACGTCGGCCTTGGCCGATCCTCCTCAGCGCTGTTGCCCTGTGGTTTTACGGACCAACATTGGTGACCCTGATCCCCGGTGTCTCACCAGCTGGCGTGTCCTGGGTCGGCCATCTCAGTGGATTCTGTGGGGGGATCGCCGCTGCACTGATCACGCGCCAGCACAGCGGCGATGGTCCTCAGTCGCTGTAACCAGATGTCGTCGTGGTGCTGTCTGGCGACACCACCATGTCCTTCACGATGTTGGTCGCGCCATCGATCGATAGGGGGGTCACCATCGAGGGGTGAGCCGTACAGAAGATGTCGAGCCCTGTTTCATTGGTCAGACGCTGGCGAGCACGCTTGTTGAAACGCACTTTGAAGCGTTCATCACCGGTGATTCCCTGCTCGGCACTGCCGTCCCCTCGGACTTTGATCCCTCTGCCAAGACCCTCCGTGCTGTTGCGTTCGGCGATGTAAACGGGATGGGATGTGGCGCCGTCCAGACGAGAAAAGGTGTATTTATTGCGGGGATTGATCAAGAGATCATCAATCAAGACCCCCTCGGAGTCGTAGACGTTGTAGTGAGGCGCATCGAGACTGCCACCGTCGATGTAAAGATCGATGGTTTGACGTTTGGCGCCGTTGCGTTCGCGCCGTGATGCGCCAACGATCACGTCAAAGCTGTCCTCTGTGGTTGTGCCGTCGAGACGGGATGTCGCTGTCACTGTGACGTCGACTTTGCCCTTCTGATTTCCATTTGAGGTGATTTTGATTTTGTTGTTCTTCCCGAGTTTCACAGACACCAGAGAGGGGTCGGAGGAGCTGACCTCGTAGGTCGCCAGTGAATCTTTCTTGCCGAGTTTGCTGGCTTCTGTGATGGTGAGAAAATCATCGGGACGGACATTGGCGATGTCGTTGCCGTCCTGGGAGCCCACATTGACGTCCCAAAGTGGTAGTTCATTGAGGGCAGAGTTTTGGTAATACTCCGCTGCAGGGACGACGATGGCCTCGGCCATTGTCTCAACCAGTTTCATCCCGTTGCCAAGGACGTTTCCGAACACGGTGTAACCGCCATTGTCCGTGTTGAGGAAGTCATTGTCTGCCAGGTTGATGAACCATTGACTGGTGGCACTGTCTGGATCTCCAGGCAGCTTCGCCATGGCGACTGAACCGGTCACATTGGGATTGCCCGGTTCGTTCTTGATTGTGGAGAACGTTTTAATACTGTCGGGAACACCTCCGTCGAGGTAGTCCTT
>JBGKDR010000074.1:0-1342 GCA_042954225.1 Parasynechococcus sp. | reverse complement strand
CGAACGAGGGCCGATTCTTTTGGTCTGGCCAGACGGAATTTGGTACGCCGATGTTTCACCCGCTCGCATCAAGAGAATCGTTGAACAGCACATCATTGGCCAACAACCCATTGAAGAATGGATTTTAAAAAGAACACCATTTGACGAAAGAAATAACCTCTCTGCAGGCAAGGTTTAACCCCAAACCAACCCAGCAACCAACGCATCATCGAACACCTCATCCATACCTTGAAGAGGGTTTTTCAAGCAATTGTCTTGGGGTCCTGCAGTATCACGGCTTCCACAGTCCACAACCCAAGCAAGTATAATCAAAACCTTAAGCGCCAATACTGCGCGCTTGTCTTGAGGCTTCCATTTGGCATTTGCAACAGCGATCCGACCAGCAAATCCAGCCCCTGAAGACAGCGCTGAATCAATCTCATATCCCAGCAAAGGTGAACTACTCAACGCCTTACCAGCAGAGCTCTCCAAACTGAGCCCGGCGAAGTCATGGTCGAGCCTGGCCATGTCCGTTGGCCTGTCCTCTCTGGCCGTCATCGTTGGAACAAAACTTCCGCTCTCCGCCGCCGCCATCCCCCTTTGGCTCCTCTACGGCGTGATCACCGGCACCATCGCGATGGGTTGCTGGGTGATTGCCCATGAATGCGGACATCACGCCTTCCACCCCAACCGGCGGATTGAAGGGGTTGTGGGCTTTGTGCTGCACAGCATTTTGCTTGTGCCTTACTACAGCTGGGCCCATAGCCATGCCGTACACCACGCCCATTGCAATCACCTGGAACAGGGGGAAACCCACGTCCCAGCACGGGCAACGTCACCATTAGGACGAGCCACAGAACAGCTGAAGAAGACACTAAACCCCACCATCTTCGGGATCATTTCTCTCTTCAATCACCTTGTAATTGGCTGGCAGCTCTATCTCTTTCTGGGCGCCAGTGGCGGCGAAGAGTACGACTCTCCCACCTCTCATTTCTGGAACAGCAGACGAGATTTCAACGGCAAGCGCCGCCTTTTCCCTCATTCATTCAGCAAGTGGATGATTCGATCCAACCTCGGATTGCTGGGAATGGTTGCTTTGTTGATCATCGCTTCAGCGCAGTATTCCCTGCTCCGCGTGCTGTGCGTCTACGGCCTGCCCTATCTGGTGATCAACATGTGGCTGACGACCTACACCTGGCTGCAACATACCAACACCGATATTCCTCACTTCTCCAATGAAACATGGACCTGGTCGAAGGGAGCCCTGCAAACGGTTGATCGCCCCTACGGACCCGTCCTCAATTTTCTGCACCACGGAATCGGCTCTACCCATGTGTGCCATCACATCAATTCGTCGATCCCG
>JBGKDR010000073.1:0-2362 GCA_042954225.1 Parasynechococcus sp. | reverse complement strand
ATCAGTTCGGCAAGCTCGGGGAACTGATCAAACGCTGGCAAACGGAGCGAACGGCGGTCTGGTTGATCTCAGCCCAGCCCAGCCGAGCGGTTGCATTGCTTGAAGAGCACGACTGCATCTGCCGCTTCATTCCCAACAGCGCCGATCGACAGGCGATTGAGCGTCTGATCGAACAGAACACCCCTGTGGCGCTGAAAGCCAAGGGCACCGCGGAGCTGGAAGGGTTGCAGCTTCCGGCCTGGCGGGTGGCGTTGATCACCGACCGGGAATTCTTTGGACAGCAGACTCTGAGTTCCAGCGGATATGTCCGGCGCAGGCGCAAGGCCGCCAGCCGGACGGTGGATCCCAACAAGATGCGACCCGGGGATTTCGTGGTGCATCGCAACCATGGGATCGGCCGCTTCAAGGCGATGGAAAAGCTGGCCATCAGCGGCGACGTCCGCGACTACCTCGTCGTTCAGTACGCCGATGGGATCCTCCGGGTGGCCGCGGATCAGCTGGGGAGCCTTGGCCGCTATCGGGCCACCAGCGAAACGCCGCCACAGCTCAGCAAGATGGGTGGAGCGGCATGGACCAAGGCCAAAGAGCGGGCGCGCAAGGCTGTTCGCAAAGTGGCGCTGGATCTGGTGAAGCTCTACGCGGAACGCCAGCAAGCCGATGGCTTCGCCTTTCCGGTGGACGGTCCCTGGCAGAGCGAAATGGAGGAGTCCTTCCCCTACGAGCCGACCCCAGACCAGCTCAAGGCCACCGTGGACGTCAAACGCGACATGGAGAAAGCCGAGCCCATGGATCGTCTGGTGTGCGGCGACGTCGGCTTCGGCAAAACAGAGGTGGCGATCCGCGCCATCTTCAAGGCGATCACCGCTGGCAAGCAGGTCGCCATGCTGGCGCCAACAACGGTGCTGGCCCAGCAGCACTGGCGGACCCTGTCAGAGCGATTTGCGCCCTATCCGATCAAGGTGGCACTGCTCAACCGTTTCCGCACGGCGTCTGAGCGCAAAGCCATTCTCGATGGTTTGAAAGAGGGAACCATCGACGCGGTCGTTGGCACCCATCAACTGCTGAGCAAAGGCGCATCTTTCCAACAACTCGGGCTGCTGGTGGTCGATGAGGAGCAGCGCTTCGGTGTGAACCAGAAGGAAAAAATCAAGGTGCTGCGCAAGGACGTCGACGTGCTGACCCTCTCAGCGACGCCGATTCCCAGAACCCTTTACATGAGCTTGTCCGGCGTTCGGGAGATGAGCCTGATCACCACGCCTCCGCCACTGCGGAGACCGATCAAGACCCACCTGGCAGCCCTCGATCCGGAAGCAGTTCGCAGTGCCATCCGTCAGGAACTCGATCGCGGCGGTCAGGTGTTCTACGTGGTTCCGCGGGTGGAAGGCATCGAGGACGTGGCCACGGGGCTCAGGGCGATGCTTCCCGATCTGAAATTACTTGTGGCCCATGGCCAGATGGCCGAAGGCGAACTGGAAAGCGCCATGGTCGCCTTCAACGCCGGTGAGGCCGACGTGATGCTCTGCACCACCATCGTCGAAAGCGGCCTGGACATCCCCAGGGTCAACACGATCCTGATCGAGGACGCCCACCGCTTCGGCCTGGCTCAGCTGTATCAGCTGCGCGGTCGTGTGGGCCGCAGTGGCATTCAGGCCCACGCCTGGCTCTTCTACCCCGGTAACGCGAGTCTCAGCGATGCCGCACGACAGCGGTTGCGGGCGATTCAGGAATTCGCCCAGCTCGGCAGCGGCTACCAACTGGCCATGCGCGATATGGAAATTCGAGGTGTGGGCAATCTGCTCGGCGTGGAGCAGAGCGGGCAGATGGAAACCATCGGCTTCGACCTCTACATGGAAATGCTGCAGGAATCCCTGGCGGAGATCCAGGGTCAGGACATCCCATCCGTGGATGACACCCAGGTTGATCTGCCTGTCACCGCCTTTGTGCCTGGCGACTGGATCACAGATGCCGACGAAAAGATTGCTGCCTACCGGGCGGCGGCGGACTGCACCTCCTCGGAAGCCCTCCTGGAGCTTGCGGCGGGGTGGGCCGATCGGTATGGCGCACTGCCCGCTGCCGTCCAGTCGTTGCTGCAGCTGATGGAACTGAAGCTGCTGGCCAAACGCTGCGGGTTCTCACGAATCAAACCGGAGAAGCCGAACATCGTCCTGGAGACGCCCATGGAAGAACCAGCCTTCCGCCTCCTGCGTCAGGGGCTGCCCCAGCATCTGCATGGGCGCATGGTTTACCAGGCTGGCTCAGGCATCCAACACAAGGTGCTGGCCAGAGGCCTGGGCGTGCTTCCGATGGAGAAGCAACTGGAGCAACTGATGGAGTGGCTGAGGCTGATGGCTGCTCAAATCCC
>JBGKDR010000072.1:0-3694 GCA_042954225.1 Parasynechococcus sp. | reverse complement strand
AGCCATCGGATGGGGTCATCCATTCGATCGTTTTGCGGATCTCGCTCAGATCCATGTGGTTCGACATCGCGTCGCTCCAGCTAGAGGCAAAAGTAGTTACGGCAACTGCTGATCGCACGGCTGCTCCTTTTTTGTTCATCTACACGCAGCCCTTGCTGGATCAAGGGGGGCTGATCTTGCGCCCCATCGCATTGAAATGCTGCCCTTCCCAAATGAATTGCTGCAGCGAGTTGCCGCAGCGCTGAGCATCAAAGCGCAGGTGGGAAGCCACATGGCCAGGGCTGTTTGCTTTGCCAGGCGGGATTAAGTACCTGCCCCAGGCCAGGTAGTCGTCTTCTGGTGGGTTTCCAGGCCCCTTGAACTGCGCTTCGGCGAAGTACTCAGTGTTGGGGTCTGGGTGAATCATGCACTCATGGTGGCGGCAGATGGTCGTGCCAGCATTCGATTCAGTGCTGTTGCGCTCTGATGCCGCTGATCAACGTCCGCACCTCGCTCCCGGAAGTTATCGATTCCGCCGCGTTGCTCAAGGAGCTCTCCGCTGCTTTGGCTCAGCAGACCGGCAAGCCTGAGTCGTATGTAATGACGTTGCTGGAAACAGCTGTGCCGATGACCTTTGCCGGTAGCTCTGAGCCGTGTGCCTATGTCGAGATCAAATCGATTGGAGCCTTAAAGCCTCCGGCGATGACGTCAGCATTTTGTGAATTGATCGAATCGCGCACCGGGATCCCAGCCAGTCGGATTTATGTGGCTTTTGAGGATGTCAAAGCCTGCAGCTGGGGCTGGAACGGCAACACCTTTGGCTAAGCGTTTGGCTCTAATCGCTGACGCACATTCTTGACCGCTAAACCGGCTTCGGTGGCGGTGCCTCCGGCCAACAGCAGCAGGCCGATCAGGCCCACAAGTTGATTTTGTGCTTCTGCAGCTGGGGCAGCGTCTTGGCCCAGCACTGCTCCGGCCACAAACCAAGCGGTGGCTAAAGCTGAGGTGATCCAATAGGCCCTCCAACGGCGCTGGTAGAGATAACCGGCACCGAGACCGGGAACGACGTTGAGCAGAGCGGCCACCCATGCCGATGACGCCGCCAGGATCTGGTCCCTCGATGGCAGCGAAGCGGACGGAGTTGTTGGTGTGTCAGTCATCGCCAAACCCTAAGGATCCTGTTGCGTCCTCGGTGGTCGTTTGGATCCCATTGACCGCAACATCTCCTTGGCATCCTGTTCAGACATGGCCGCCACCAGCTGACTCACCCGCCGATGGATGGTGGGTCTGGGCACAGTGCGTGACGGCAGATGTGACCACACGGTTTCCCAGCGACGGATCAGAAGATCGCGATAAAAGTGGCTGTTGTTGGTGGTGGTCATCGTCACGTCGTCTCATCGTTGATCTCCATCGTCCGAAGATCCGGCGCGTCACACCTCCCTTGAGTGCTTGATCTCCAGCGGTTGTCGTGTCCCTCAGTTGAGGGAGGTGACGAGACATTGTTTCTGCATCAATGGGGGCAGGCCATGGGTGCGTGATGTCTGCGGAATTTGATCTGATCCTTGAAGACATCGACGGCTTCGCGACCATCACGGTGTCGGCCCTCGACGCCGCAGAGGCCTGGCGTCTGGCCCGAGACCGCTATCCCGATCGGATCCGAGGCGTTGTGAGGCGGGATGCCAGAGCGAGCGAATCGGCGCTGAACCGCTAGAAATCCTGCAGGGTCCGCAGAGGCATGGAGCTTCCGATCAACACCCGCACCTTCGACCGTGCGTTGGACACCGTCGAACGTCTCCTGGCCAAGCGACGGGTGGTTGCCGTGATGGGGGATCGGCTTACGCTCTGCTCCTTCGCACTGGCGGGGCCGATCCGGGGCTCATTGGTTGGAGCGGCCACCACCGAAGATGAGGGCTTCGAGCTGGTGATGTCTCGGCAACCGGATCTGTTGATCTGCAGTTCCGACCTGGAAGTCGGCTATGGACTCAATCTGCTCAAGCGGGTGAAGACGGCGCGGCCGACGTGTCTGCTGTTGATCGTTCTGGTTCGGGAGACCCCGGAGGTGGTTCAGGAGGCGATGGATTGCTTTGCCAATGGGGTGATTTTCAAATCAACCCTCGGCAGTGGCCATGGCGATCTGATCTCGGCGTTGCAGACCATCGCTGAAGGCGAGATTTATTACCCCGAGCCGGTGCGGCGCCTGGCGTCGTCCCCACAGAAACCCAAAGAACGGCTCGAGCTTGTCGAAGATCTCACCCCCCGGGAACTCGAGGTGGTGGCCCAGGTGGCCCGTGGCCTCAAGAACAATGCGATTGCGGATGTGCTCGGCGTCTCGCTGGAAACGGTCAAAACCCATGTCGGTAACGCCATGGACAAGCTCGCAGCCCGGGACCGCACGCAGATGGCGGTCACCGCCCTGCGCTACGGCCTGATTGACCCGCTGGATTGACGCTCGGCAGAGGTGATCAGAACAGTTGCCAGCTGCTGGTTAACCACTGGGGCGCCAGGCTCCACCAGATCGCACAGGCCACGAACACGGCAGCCAGGCCGATCAGCGAAATCGCCAGCTCATCACCCTGCTGCTGATTGCTCCGCTTGAGTCTGGCCATGGTCAGCACCGCTTCCTATCACTGCTTTAGTGCTGCAAAGGCTTGTCTTCAAGCGGCGGATGTACTCATCGCAACCCCACCTGGGCGGTTGATCAGCTGGTACCTCCAAGGCTCTTTAGGTATCAATTCTGACGACAAAAGGGTTCTGGCAGATACACAATTGGATCAGGGATAAGCGTCGAGCAGGGGTTGGACTCCCTGCTTTTTTTTGTCCACTTGACCTCGTCAGAGTTTCCGCCTGAATGGATGCGTTCCTGAGAGATCGCATGTCAGAGACGCTGCTGGATCGTCTCCTGGAGGAGGCCATGCTCCACCGCCGTCAGCTCAGTTGTCGCGCTCGTTACGAGGGTGCTGTCCAACGCCTTCCCGATGCACGACGCAACATCCGCTACGGGGAAGACCGCAACGCTGCTTGAGTCAAACTGCACCGGTGTGTTGAACCAGGCCGAATGGCATCAAAGACCAAGTGCTGGATCTGGTTTCGCCATGGTTTAAACCAGTCAGGATCCTGGGCTGCCGGTTGGATGGGAGCGCCCTCAGCCTTGGGTGGTGTGCGCATTGAACACTTCGACTACGTCCCTTGCCGTGTGCCTGAGTGGCGCGTGCGTTGGGACGAGCCATCGGATCTGGGCAGCCCACCTGAGATTCCCGACAATGCCCAATGGAAACTGTTTCCGACCGATTGAGAGTCGTTCTCACCGCTTGGCTGCAGGCGTTGATGCATTGCGTTGTCAACCCATGCGTTTTGTTTTGTCTTGGCTAAGGTGAGCTTTCCCCCATCACCCAGCCTGGCCTCCGGTCAGGTTTTTTTTTGGCACAAGCACAAAGCAAATCCCCGGAAGTCCAAGTGGACCGTCCGGGGATCTGAGTCTGAACAACTGGTTGTGTTCAAGACGGTTGGCCAGCCAGTCAGGTTGAGGGGCTGGCCTTGCTCGCTCGGTGCTGCATCGCAACCGAAACGTTCAGTGTTGCCATAAGGAATTCACCTCAAGCCAAGGAACTGAAAGATCGGATTCGAAGCAACTGGCTGGTGGCACCTGGGGCCATGACGTCCAGAGGTGTGGCTGTGGGGATCCGGGGCACCTGGCGGCTGTGCAACAAGGGCCTAG
>JBGKDR010000071.1:0-2763 GCA_042954225.1 Parasynechococcus sp. | reverse complement strand
TGGAACGCCGCGACGGAGTTCGTCCACCGGGGTGTACTACGGAGGCCGCAATTCCGGCGGACGTTGGGTGAGTTCCTCGGCTGATGGCAGAAACCGTGGCAGCTCCTTTGTCGGTCGCGGGCCTGGTGGGGTGAAGTGACGACGCTGCGGATCAGTCCCGTCCAGGCGCGACTGCTTCTGTTCACCGTTTGTCTGTCGTCGGCCGTCAGCCTGGTCTTCGAGCTGATGGTGGTCACCCAGGCCACGTATTTGGTGGGTGATGCCACCCTCGCCACTGGAGTGGTGGTGGGCACTTTTCTGGCGGCCATGGGGCTGGGCGGCTGGGTCTCTCAGTTCCTCGCCACAGGAGCTGATCCCTCCAGCAGGCTGTTGCAGGGGCTGCTCTGGGTGGAGCTGCTGCTCAGTCCCGTCTGCCTGTTGGGCCCGCTGTTGCTGTTCACCCTTTTTGCCATCGACGGGTCGGTGTGGTTTGCCGTCGTGCTGTTGACGGTGATTGCCGGGACGTTGGCAGGCATGGAACTGCCCCTGCTGACCCGATTGCTGGAGACCCAGCAGGATCTTCGGGTGGCTCTGGCACGCGCCTTGGCCCTCGATTACCTCGGCTCACTGGTGGGTGCCTTGGTGTTTCCGCTGGTGCTGTTGCCGCAATTGGGTCTGCTGCCAACGTCGGCCCTGCTCGGCCTGTTGCCCCTCGCCAGTGGTGTGTTGCTCTGTTGGGCGTTTCCGTCCCTACGGCGCTGGCGCTGGCCCGTCTCCTTGCTGCTGCCCTTGATGGCTCTGCTGGGTGTTTGGGTGGCGCCGCTGGGCAACCGTGTCGAGAGCTGGCTGTACGAGGACCCGGTCATTTTTCGTCAGCAAAGCCGTCACCAACGTCTTGTGTTGACCCGTCGCCGTGAGGATCTGCGCCTTTATCTCAACGGGCAACTGCAGTTCTCAAGCCTGGACGAATACCGTTACCACGAGGCTTTGGTTCACCCCGCCATGGCCCGACACGGGTCTCCTGTCCGCGTGCTGCTGCTCGGTGCCGGGGATGGTCTGGCCCTGCGCGAGATCCTGCGTTGGCCAACGGTTCAGCGCGTGGATCTGATTGAGCTGGACCCGGCGGTTCTGGCGTTGGCGCGGCGCCACCCTCTGGTGCAACGCCTGCATCAGGGCAGCCTCGATGACCCGCGTCTGTTCGTGCACCACGGCGATGCCTTTCAGCTGATCGAAACCTTGGAGGGCCCTTTTGATGTGGTGATTGCTGATTTCCCTGATCCGGCGACCCCTGCGTTGGCCAGGCTCTACAGCGTGGGTTTCTACGGGCGTCTGAAGAGTCGTATGGCAGGGCAGGGCGTGTTCGTGACGCAGGCCTCCACGCCTTTTTTCAGCCCGGACGTGCTGGCCTCGATTCAGGCTTCCCTTGAAGAGCTCAGCTGGTCCGTTCGTGGATACAGCGTCACTGTGCCCAGCTTCGGGCCCTGGGGGTTTGTGCTGGCTCAACATCAGGCCGATGCCAGTTCTGCTGGATTTGCGCCGCTCCCCTTCGAGGGACGCTGGATCAGCGACCGCTGGCTTCAGCGTTTCCCAGACCTGCCTCGGGATCTTCGACCAGCTGTCGGAGCCGTGATTCGTCCCAACAGATTGGTGCAGCCAGTCCTGGTGGATTATCAGCGCAAAGGGCGCTGGCCCTGGTTCTGATCTGACCTAACCTCAACCCAGCAGAAAACAGGCCATGGGCTTCGGTGCGCTGTTGTTCCTGCTGTTGGTGATCCTGGCCTCTGTGGCCATTGTTGGCGTAATCCTGCGTTCGTCACGCGCCCGTGTGGCCGCAGAACGATCGGGTGAACTCACATTGTTCGACCTCAGCGTCGGGGACATCGTTCAGCATGAGCTCACCGACTGGGTGGTGGAAGATCGGCTGGTTTATCGCCAGGGGGATTTCAGCTGGTTGGAGTATCTGCTGCGGGACCAGGACCGGTCGTTGTGGCTGGTGGTCAACGAGGACGACAACCTGGTCGTGACCGTTGAGACGCCAATTGATCTGCCCTTCTCCCTAGATGCCAAACCACCGTCTCAGATCGAACTGGACGGTCGCATCTACCGCCTGAATGAGCGAGGCACTGCCGTCGTCACCGCCGAGCAGCGTCGTGTCAACAAATATCTCGGGAGCTGTCAGTTCTTCGATTACCGCTCGGGCTCCTCTGCGGTCCTCAGCATTGAAGTGTGGGGTTCCCATGCGGCAGGAGCTGGGGAAATGGAGGCCACGGTGGGCGAGCGCGTTGCTCCCCTCAGCCTGAGCTTGCTGCCCGGTGATGGACGTTCGGTCTATCGCCCCAACTGACGCTGCGCGATTAGCTCCTGGGCCGACTTGAGTTGATCCGCCTCTGCCGCGGGCTTGTCCTGGCGCCAGCGCAGGATTCTGGGAAACCTCACCGCCACCCCTGATTTGTGCCGTTTTGATGGATGGATTCCCTCAAAGGCCAGTTCGAACACCTGCTCCGGTTTCACAGAGCGTGCTGGCCCAAACCGTTGGATGGTGTTGCGGCGGATCCAGCGATCAAGCTCGACGATTTCGTTGTCATTCAGTCCCGAATAGGCCTTGGCAAAGGTCACCAACTCCTTGGATCCATCGGCGTTTGAGCGCCAGAGACCAAAGGTGTAATCGGTGAACAGATTCGCCCGTCGTCCGCTTCCGGCCTGTGCGTAGAGCAGAACCGCATCCAGTGTCATTGGTTGCAGCTTGTGCTTCCACCAGAAGCCCCGCTTACGTCCACTGAGATA
>JBGKDR010000070.1:0-8729 GCA_042954225.1 Parasynechococcus sp. | reverse complement strand
GGCCTGTTGGGGGTGGTTGTCCTTCAGTTGTTGCGTCAGTTGATCGAAGCGTTGCTGACGTTCGGCGATCTCCTGTTCGAGAGTTTTATGGCGCTGAATCTGCTCCTGTGCTGTCCGATGCTTGAGCTGGAGTGGTTCCAGAGCCTTGACGGCAAGGTCCTCCTTGGCTTTCAGGTCCCGAATTGTCTCCAGTTGTTTGATCTGCGCGGTTTGTCGGTTGCGTAGATCCGGCAGCAGCTTGGTTTGCAGCTGATGCAGGTCGTGACGCAGTTGTGTCAGCTCCTGACTGGCGTCTTCAAACTCCTTCAGCTGTTGTTGTGCGGTCGTGACCTGGCGTTCCGCAGCTTCCAGGGCCTGTTCGCGTTCCCACAGGGGTGAATGGCGTTTCACTCCACGGGTTGTGTACTGCTCTGCGAGGGCAGCTTCGAGGGACTGGGAGGCCAGCTGATCGAGCCGGGATTGCTGAATTACCGCTCCACCATGTTGTTCCAGCTGTTCCAGCAGACCATTGAGGTCGTAGCGATCGGTGGCCAGGGGGTTGTCACCGGCCAGTCCCTGCATCACCCAGAGGTGCGCCCAGCGCCCGGGCAGCGTCTTGCCTGCCTGACGGCTGCTCAGGATCCCATCAACGCCAAGCAGTCCGGCGAGATGCTCCTCGGCTGCAGGGCCCTGTAATGCGGGGTGTTGGCTGCTGGTGTTCTGCAGCGAAACCTGGCCCGTGCTGCCGCTGAAACGCTTGCGCAATTGCCAGCGTTGACCCCTGGCTTCGAACGTGAGCTCGACGGTGGGCAGTCCAAGCTGAACACGGGACTGCAGGGCTTCGACTGGCGCTCCAGTGGCAGAGGCCTTGAGGAACAGGGTGCGATGCAACGCTTCGACGAGCGTGCTTTTTCCGCTTTCGTTGCTGCCTCCGATCACCGTGAGTTGCGGTGAGAAGTGGAGATCCAGTGCCTTGTGGACACGCACATCGTTCAGCTGGCAATGCAACAGACGCATGGGATCAGTTGTCCTGGATGCGATGGATCAGGCGGTGCAATTCCACAAGTGCCCGGCCGGCCAGCTCTTGGTTGTCCTGAGCATCGATGCGTTGCTGGAGTTCTGAAGCGACCTTTGCAACCAGTGGGTTGTCCTGTTGGTCAATCAGAGCCTGACGCTCGCTCTCCTCTGGGATGTGCCTCAGGGATCCTTTGACTCTCAGACGCAGCAGCCGGTCGTTGAGATCCCTGCAGAGCTGGTCCCAGCGGGCATGCTCGGCCAGGTTGAGACCTCCATCGACTTCGAGTCGAACGAGATCCTTGGCGATGCGATTCCCGACACAGGCCTGCAGTTGCGCTTCAAGTTGATCGATGTCCTCACCACCGTGGATCTGCATCTGAAGGGTGTGCCATCGCAGGACACCAGTGGCCAAAACCTCGACCTGCGGTGGTTCTGACCGTGCCGCCGTCACCAGGAGAACCTGACTGCGTTGGTTGTTGTCTCCACGGTCGAAACGGTCCTGTTCCGGAGTCCCCGGGTACCAGGTTGAGGCATTCACCTGCATCAGGGCGTGCCAGTCGCCGAGTGCGGTGTAGTCGATGACTCCATCGGGAATCGTCTGCAGATCGAGCCGATTCAGGCTCTGGCCTTGTGCCGATCCCCCGTCGTCGTAATCCCGTGCGGCAAAACCCTGAATGCCGCCATGGGCGAGCAGGATCCGAGGCTTGTCGGCAGCCAGTGCATCCCAGTTGCGATCACGCAGCCAGAAGGTCGGATCACGGCTGTCCCTTTGGCGGAGCAGGGGGCACGGCAGGATCACGGCCTGTTCCAGTTCCACAGGACGACGCTGCAGCAACACCTGAAGATTGGCTGCCAGTTCGGGTTGATGACGACGCAGGTCGTCGCGATGCCACACCGAGCCTGCGCCCCCATGGTCATGGTTGCCAGGAATCACCAGGACGGGAACGTCCATGGCCCCGATGGCCTCAAGGACCTCGAGAAGCACACCGCTCGTCGGAGTTGGCGAATCGAACAAATCGCCGGCGACCAGCACCGCATCCACCTGATGCTCCTTGGCAAGGGCCGCGATCCGATGAATCACGGCCAGTCGTTCGCGCTGCAGCACAGCGCGTTTGGTCTCGTCCTGGATGTGCCTGTAAGGCTTGCCGACCTGCCAGTCAGCCGTGTGCAGAAAACGGAACACGCGTGGGGATCAGTTCGATGATCGATCAGGCGATGAAACGACCGTACAGCCAGCGGGTGAATGCACCAAGAATCGGGACAGGCCCAAAGGTTGGCAGAACAAAATCGAAGTAGTCGCGGTGGTGGGTGATCTGTCCTTGGTCGTTGAGTTGAAGTTTGGTCGTGCCGGGGTAGATGAATTCAATTCCCTTGATCTTGAGACCCATTCTCCATTCAACGAATGCCAGTTGACCTGTCATTGAGACACAGATTGTCTCGAGAAAACTGTCATCGCAACGGCGTAACAACTTGTCCTGAGTGTCGATGTAAGCCTCGATGCCCGTTTGCGATTGGGTTGGGTCAACGAAGATCACATCCTCTGTGTAGACAGCTTTCCATTCCTCCCTGGAAGGACCATCAGCGCCATAGGCCTTTGTGAACAGCTCACGCAGCGATGTTTCGTTGAGGGGTGGTTTCAGCATGGTTCAAAAAGGGCGTTCACCGGTGGGCCTCCACCAGGGGGAACGTTGCATCCAGCAGGACGATCAGCGACGTTCTGATCTGGTTGGTCCGTGTTGGGTTCGACAGTTTCCGCTGGGGCAGACGTGGGTGTGTTGAGTGTTGCGGCGCTTCCTGGGGCCGATGGGCCGTTGTCGGCCTCGTCGGTCCAGCGGTTGGCTGGGATCAGAGCCGCAGGGGCTGGACGCGTGTCCACTGGTGGGCGCACAGTCCTGAGATCAATTTTTTCGGTTTTGAACAGCGAAAGCGTCGCGAAGTAGGTGAAGAGTGCAGTTCCCCCGAGGCCGATGGTCAGAAGGGTCCGGCCTCGGATCGGAAACAGTGGCATCACCCTGCCCTCGCTGAACTGGTCTTAGAGGTCTAGGCCCACTTGCGCGGTGACGGTGTTGTTGGTTGTGGGAGTTGTCATGCTTTGGTAGATCGTTTTGAACTCAAGACTGGTGAACAGCTTGCTTTCAGGAACTGGGAAGAGTTTGAGCTCAGCGCTGAAGGTGTTGGCTGGCTTGACCTCTGATGCGAATGCCGCCGACAACTGGTTGGCGAGGGTCAGCTGAAACACCCGTGAAGGCGTCCATTTGAAGTCGGCGGTGAACATGGCTCCTGCGTAGGTCGTGTCGCAGTACTCATCCGAGCCGCAATCATCTCCACCGCCACTCCAATGCACCGAAGGACCGGCCGATAACGTCAAAGACGTGGTCTCGCTATGCACAACGGGTACGGAGAGACCCAGAGAGGTATCAACGATGTTGACACCAACATCGTTGAGTTTGTTGTACTTGTAATCGCTCAGGGCGTACAGGCCAAGACCCTGTTGCAGGTCTCTGTCATAGCGAAGTTGAAGATCACCTTTTTTGGTATTGATTTCAGCTGATTCGCCTTTGTCCTGGCTTCTGCTGTAGTTGAAGCCTGCCCTCAGATTGAACGTATCGAGGTCATTGTCGTAAGTGGAGTTCACTTTGACGTTGCCACTCACCGTGTTGTCCCCGTCTTTGCCGTTGGCGTTCAGACCAGCTGACACCGAGGTCGTCCAGAGTTTTTTCTCCGGTGGAGGCTCGATGGCATCGACAGGAATCTCAATCCGTCCGAGCTGTGGATGAATCAGGACCTGTGTCGTTTCAGTGGAATCCTCCGGAACCGGAACACCTGTGATTGTGTCTCCGTTGCGAAGTTTCAGGGATTGCGTGGCTTCAGCAGCGAGAGAGGAACCCGCACTGAACGCAAGGGCGCAGGCCGTGAGGCCAAGACTGAGAACGCGAAACATCGACAAGCTCCTTAGCTGAAAAAACCCTTGGATTGAAGCCATAGGCCAATCGCTACAAGCGGTCCCAACCCAGCCACCAGAAGGGTGAGCTTGAGTCGGAGCGGTGAGACCTGAGCCTCGTTCTGCTTGAGCGCCATGGATGGACTTGGGGGCCTGTGACCTTAAGGCCTTTCGTCGTGGTGGCGCATCACCCAGTCCGTTGCAGCCCGTTGGCTCTGCCAGGCATGCAACAACTGCTTGGCAATTCGCTGCAATTGCTCACGGTCGGCGGTGGCATCGATGGCGCGATTCATTCGCTCCACGTCGAATTGCTGAGTGACAGAAAGTTCAGCAGATAGGTCCACGGAAATGTTCTGAATTCACGTCTTTATGCCGCATCAATGATCACCTTGAGGTCGCGATTGCAACCGACTGTGCGGCCTGTCGTCGATTGCCGATGAATCTGTTTTTCGACTCAGGGCTCAAAGGGGCCCATCCATCCGCTGCAACGTGCACCGATGTCTGCCCCGACCGTGACGGCATCGACATGGCTCCGACCGGCGGCGAGGCCAAGGGTCACTCCAGCGGCGAAGCTGTCTCCACATCCATAACTGTCGATCAAGGGATTCAGCGGAGTGATCGCGTCGTACCGCCCTCCCGGGATCAACCGACCTCCGGAGGATCCTTCCGTGGCGATCTGGAGTGTCGGCGTCGGGAAACCCAACGGAGTCTCCAGTTGTTCGTCAGGATCGAGGCCGCTTCCGATCAGGGCGTCAAGTGTGACCTGAGCATCTCTGAATGTTCGCTGGCGCAAACGTGGTGTTGCTGTCAAAACGTGAGCCTGTCTCGCCAGTACAAGGGCCGGGGCATCCGCTGCAGTGACAAAGACCCCGTCAGAGTGGCTCAGCCTTTGCCATGGCAGTGGATCCGCCGCTTCCGGCTGCAGTCGGGGGCCAATCACGGTGATGGCTCGGTCTCCGCCTGGCCCCACCATGCTGATCCCCTGTCGTGTCGGACCATCTCGCCAGGCGACATGGACTCTGACACCGAGATCGTTGAGGCGATTCAGGCTGCGTCGTCCAACGTCATCCCGGCCCAGGGCAGTGAAAAAGTCAACTTGCGTTCCGCTGAGTCGAGCCATCTGCACAGCTGCAACAGCGCCAGCACCGCCGATGTCATCCAACCGATCGAGGGCGTGGCCGACACGTCCGGGCTGAGGCAGTTGATCGACCTTCAGAAAGGTCATCCACTCCACATGGCCGACAACGGCCAGAGAGAGGCTTGAAAAAGCTTTCACACCTGATCAGAGTTCGTATTCCTCTTCGAAGCTGACGATCAACTCGCGGTACTGGCTCAGGAGCGCTTCGGTGTCGTCGCAGAATCCATCGGTGGTGTATTTGGCGATGAGATTCACCACCGTGGCCCGCACCCTCGCGAAGGCTTCCAGGTATTCAGCCTGGATGTCCTCTTCGCGGATGTCGTTGATCAGGGCAGTCACCAGTTCGATTTTGCGTTTGGCGGCTGCCATATCCGCCTCCATTTCCTTGTTCAGCTTCCGACGTTTCTTCGGCATCGACACACTCTCCGTGGAGTGAGGCTACGGGATGCCATGGCAGCAACCCGTCGCACCGTCGAGCCGTGATTGTGCGTAATCTTCGGCTCTGCAGACGGCTCCCAGTGAATCAAACCCTTCGCGGAATCATCTACGTCTCGGTTTGGGTCGTGATCTGGGGCACGGTCGCGTCGCTGATGGATTGGATGCTTCTCACCGGTGAGGTGTACGAAACCGGAACCAGCGGCCAGGCCATCACCTTCATTGTCTACGGCGCTGCCACGGTGGTGATGGCAACCCGTTTTTCCTCGCGTTTTCTGGGATCCGATGCAGGGAGTTCAGAGGCTTCGGATCAGGAGTGAGGCCCCCATCGTGAATGCGAGCAGCTCAAATCCTCGTTTCACCAGCTCACTGCCACGCTGCAGCGACAAATGGGCTCCGGCATAGCCGCCGACCAGCGATCCGACGATCAGCACCGGCAGCCAATCCCAGCGGATGTCTCCCCCAATGCCCAGGACAAGGGCTCCGGTGCCGTTCCAAAGCAGGCCAACGAGGATCAAGGTGTGAGCAACGGCACGGGTGTAGCTGAGGCCAAACCAGCTCACCAGCCACAGAGTGACGAACAGCCCGGTTCCAGAGGTCAACGAGCCGTTCAGGATGCCGATGGCAAAAAGCCCGCTTCCACCCAGGACGGCACGCCGCTTGGTCAACACCCGCGCAGCATCCGTCTGTCCCAGGTTTGGACGACGACTGGAGTAGATCCCCAGCCCCAGAGTCAGCACTCCCAAGGCTGTTGTCGTCCAACGATCGGGAAGACCGAGCACGATGTGGGCTCCGAGCCAGACGCCTGGGAGGCCACACCCCACCATCAGCAGGGTGATGCTCCTATTGAGGGTTCCTTCCCGCCAGTGACGACTGGCTGCCCCGATCCCCAGCGCGACGCTCGCCACCTTGTGGGTGGCCAGCGCCATGGCGAAAGGCAGTCCAAGCAAGATCAAGGCTGGCAGTTGGACGAGACCGGCCCCGCCCCCGGCAAATGCAGACAGGGCATTGGCCAAAAAGGAGATCAGACCCAGCCCGATCTGAAAGATGACATCGGCAACGTCGAGCTCCATGCCGTCAACGTTGCGTCAGAAAGGCAATCGGAACATTCAGCGTCACAACCTCAAGTGGTTCCCCAGGAAGGATCGCCACAAGGGCGACATCGCGCTCTGCGTGGGCCTGTTTGGAGCGCAGGACAAAGCTTGTTGCGTCCTCAATGCTCCACAGGGCTTGACCGCTCTGGAGACGTTCCTCCTTGTAGGCCTGCCAGATCTCGGCAAATGAATCGGAATCTGGGCCACTGATCGCTTCCGTCAGCGACAGTTCAAATCCAACGATTGCGGCGCGTTCGTAGAAGCGTTGAATCAGTGGATGGCCCAAGGTGGCTGAGGCCTTGACGATTGAGTTGATCGTTCCGATCGGTGTGACGAGCAGCTTGGGGGGATGCTTGCGCGCATCGATCACGCCCACTGGCAGGCTGAGGTCCCAATGGGGATGTCCGCTGACACTGCAGGCCAGATCGAAGAGACCCAGGGCGCACTGGCGGACCAGTGTTTGAACCTGCTGGAGATCCATGGATTGCTCTCCGTCCTGCTGGTCAGGTGATCCCTCGCAGTCGAACCGTCAACCTTGGCAGGATGGCGAAACGAAAGACATATCGGGATGTCACTAGTCCAGATCTACCTCGATGCGGTCACCCATCAGGTGATCACGCAGGAGGAACTGGGTTACTTGGCTGGTCATCATGACGAGTTCGATGCGACCGAATTGAAGTTGTCCGCCCGTTTGGATGCCCTGATCCGGGTCGGCACCATCAGTGTTGGCTTGCGTTGAGGCCCATTGCGTGGACCCGATTGCACCGATCCCTCTCTTTGATTCGCGCGTCAACGACTGCGCCGAACCGATCCTGGCCGTCGACGACATGACCCCAGCCGGCGATCAGGATCCAACGCTCTCCTTTGATGGGTCTTCACCCTTGCGTTATTACGTCATGAGGTTGCGCAGGCGTCCCGCTGTCGTCGCCTCAATGACGCGCCATCAATCAGCCACCCAGTGCCTTGCTTCTGCAGATGCCGAGCCTTGGTGGATCGTGATGGCACCTCCGGACTGCTCAGCATCGGATCTTTCAACGTCCGATTTGCGGCTTGTGCGCGTTGAACCAACCCAGGCTCTGAAGCTTCATCGGGGGACCTGGCATGCAGGGCCATTCTTTAAGGCTGAATCCGCTCTTTTTTTCAACCTTGAATTGGCCGACACCAATGCCAACGACCACGGCTTTCAATCGCTGGGTTTTCAGTGCCCACTGTTGTTGGACTGACTGAATCAGGGCATGGCGACCACGCCCGACCAGGTCTGAAGGACATCTGGAGCCCCCTGCGTCAGCGCGGTAATGCTTGTGGCTGAGCCAATGGCGATCCCAAGGACCAGACCGAGTGCGAAGGCGATGGGCGTCAGCATGAAACCCGATCCAACGTTGTTCAAGGTTGGATTCTGGCGGTCAGCCAGTTGCCGTGGCTGCCAGGAAAGCTTGTGTTGTCATTAAGTTCATGCAGTGATTCCGCGTGACGTCGATGGTTCAGACCGTGGCTGTGAGCGGTGCATCTGGGCGGACCGGGTTTCGCGTTGTGGAGGAACTTCTTGAGACGGGCATGAGCCCAAGGATGCTGATGCGTCAGTCCTCCGTCCTTGAGGATCAGCGACCAGACCTCGAGCAGATCCGCCTTGATTTGTTCGACTCTGCGGCTTTGGATGCCGCGCTTCAGGGTGTCGATGCCCTCGTGATCGCCACCGGCGCGCGTCCTTCTGTCGATCTCACAGGTCCCCTGCGCGTTGATGCCTGGGGCGTGCAACGTCAGGTGGAGGCCTGTCGCAGGGTTGGCGTCCAGAGGGTGATTCTGGTCAGCTCCCTCTGTGCTGGTCGCCTCTGGCACCCCCTTAATTTGTTCGGATTGATTTTGTTGTGGAAGCGCGTAGGTGAACGTGCTCTGGTCGCCAGTGATCGCGACTGGACCGTGATTCGGCCTGGTGGTCTCAGCGATCGTGAGCGCGATCTCGACCGGGAGGGCATCCGCTGGACCGGAGCTGATCAGCAAACCAGTCATTCGATTCCAAGACGGCTGGTTGCCCGCTGCTGCGTGGAGGCTCTGAACACTCCCGCGTCGATCGGCCACGTTCTAGAAATCACCAGTCGTCCGGGTGACCCATCACAGAGCCTGGCTG
>JBGKDR010000069.1:0-9823 GCA_042954225.1 Parasynechococcus sp. | reverse complement strand
TCCTGGTAGAGCTCCTGGAGCTGCTCGATGTTCTCGTCGGAGGTTTCCCAGTAACCGCGACCGTGAACCTCCAGCAGCGTGCCGACGATCTGTCGGAAGCTGTTGGGATTGAGTTCGAGAAGACGCTTGCGCATCTCAGGGTCGTTGATGAAGGTCTCGTTGGCTTCCTCGTAGACGAAGTTGTCGACAGCGCCACTGGTGGCACTCCAGCCCAAGGTGAAGTTGAGGCGCTTGGCGACTTCGCGCACGCCTTCGTAACCGGAGTCCAGCATGCCCTCGTACCACTTGGGATTCAGCAGCTTGGTGCGTGAATCCAGGCGGATGGTCTCGCTCAGAGAACGCACCTGGGCATTGGCTGTGGTCGTGTCGGCGATGTAGCTCGTCGGCGCCTTTCCGTCGTCCCGAAGACCAGCAATCAGTTTCGTGGGGTCGGAATCGAAGTAGTGGCTGACGTCGGTGAGCGAAATCTCCGCGGAGTCGAGGTTCTGGAAGGTGACATCGGCCGTCTTCATCACATTCTCGAAGACCTCACGTTTCTGATTCATTTCGCCGGGGTTGTCGGCGTTGAACGCGAAGGTCTTGCGGGAGAGATACATCTCCTGCAGCTCCCCTTCCTCTTCCCAGGTGCTGTTCTCCACCGCGAGGTTCACGTTGGAGCTGTAGCTGCCGCTGGCATTGGAGAACACCCGGCAGGCGGCGTCGCGGAGGCTGGTGCCTTCTTTCTCGGCCTGCTCCAGGGCGTGCTTGCGAACGAAGTTCTGCTCGAGGGGCTCGTCGGCTTCGGCAGCCATTTTGACGGCCTGGTCGATCAGAGCCATCTGGTTGATGAACAGATCGCGGAACACACCGGAGCAGTTGACGACCACATCAACCCGTGGACGTCCCAGCTCCTCGAGGGGGATCAGTTCGAGCTTGTTCACCCGACCGACGGAGTCGGGCATGGGCTTGACGCCAACAAACCAGAGGATCTGGGCGAGGGATTCGCCGTAGGTCTTGATGTTGTCGGTACCCCACAGCACACAGGCAATCGTTTCTGGCCAGGTGCCCTGTTCCTCTCTCTGACGTTCGATCAGTTTGTCGACCACGCTCTTGGCCGCAGCCACAGCTGCCCGGGTTGGAATCGCTTGGGGATCAAGGGCATGGATGTTCTTGCCGCTGGGCAGAACGCCTGGGTTACGGATCGGGTCACCGCCAGGGCCAGGCAGCACGTATTCACCGTCGAGGGCCTTCAGCAGACTCTCCATTTCCATGTCAGCGCAGACCTGCTCAAGGCAGAAGCGCAGGTAGCCGAAGAGCTTGTCGAGCTCCGTGGAATCCACCTGGGTGAACCCCGCATTGCAGCAGGCACGAAGCCAGGGGGAAGGCAATTTGAGACCGAAGCGGGCCAGCAGGTCGTAGAACCACCCGAAGGCATTGCGCATGCTCACCCGGCCGTCCAGACCGGTGAGGGAGCGCACCATGGAACCGACCGCAGCCCGGCATGTCTCGGTGATTTCGCGATTCAGTTCGACATCGGCGAGGACGCCCTCGTCATTGCCCTTGTAGATGTCTTCGATGCTGCGACCGATTGACTCGGCCAGCAGGGCTGGCAGCGAACGCAGACCATCCTCATCGCGTTCCAGCGCTGCGATGTTGACCAGCGTTGCCACAGCTTCCTCGGCGGTGGGGGGTTTGCCGATGGTGTGCAGACCACAGGGGAGCAGGCGGCTCTCAATCTCCATGAGCTGTCGGTAGACAGCACCCACCAGGGCGTCTCGCCCCTCCAGCTCGAGCGTGGAGGCATCGTCCTCAGGGAGGTCGACATCCTTATCGAGATTGCACTGGCGTGCGGTCTCGACAATGGTGTTCACGATTTGAATACCCCGGCCACCCTCTCGGAGCTGCTGGTAAGAACCGACCAGTTCACCGAGTTCCTTGAGGCCTTTGTAGAGGCCGGCATTTTCTGCCGGTGGGGTGAGGTAACTGATTGTCGAGGCGTAGCCCCGTCGCTTGGCGATGGTGGCTTCCGAGGGGTTGTTGGCCGCGTAGTAGTAGAGGTTCGGAAGAGCTCCGATCAGAGAGTCGGGGTAGCAGGTTTCGCTCATACCCATCTGCTTGCCCGGCATGAACTCCAGGGAGCCGTGGGTGCCGAAGTGCAGAACCGCGTCAGCCTTCCAGATTTTCTGAAGGTAGGTGTAATACGCGGCAAATCCGTGGTGGGGGCTTGCGCTGCGGGAGTAAAGCAGACGCATCGGGTCGCCCTCGTAGCCAAAGGTGGGCTGAACGCCGACAAAGACGTTGCCGAAGTGACGGCCGAAGACGAGCAGGTTCTGCCCATCACTGTTGAGATTGCCGGGGGGCTTGCCCCAGTTTTCTTCGAGACGCGTGGAATACGGCGTCAGCGACTCGTATTCCTCAACACTCATCCGGTGAGCGATTGAGAGCTCGGGTGCCCCCTGCATCGCTTCCGGGTCCGTGATCACCGCATCGAGGAGCGCCTTGGGGGTGGCTGGAAGGTTCTGAACGTCATATCCCTTCGCTTTCATCTCCTGCATCACCCGGTGGATGGAGCCGAAGACGTCGAGGTAGGCCGCGGTTCCCACGTTGCCCTTGTCAGGCGGGAAGCTGAAAACCGTGATGGCAAGTTTTTTGTCGGCGCGAGGCTTGATCCGCAGTGAGGACCAACGGATGGCTCTCTCCGCAATGGCATCGACGCGGTCCTGCAGGGTATGGGCCTTGCCGGTGGCATCATCACGACCGGAGAGCACGATCGGTTCGATCGCACCGTCCAGCTCAGGAATGGCGATCTGAAGGGCCACCTGGACAGGGTGCAGGCCGAGGTCGCTGTCTTCCCATTCCTGGGTGGTCTGGAACACCAGAGGCAGCGCCACCATGTAGGGGCGGTTGAGCTTCTTGAGTGATTCGATCGCTTTGGGATGGTCCTGGCGTGCGGGACCCCCAACAAGGGCGAAACCGGTCAGGGAAACGATTCCATCGACCAGGGGTTGCTCGGGGTTGAGCGGGTCGTAGAAGAAGGCGTTGACCGGCTTGGAAAAGTCGAGGCCACCACAGAAGATCGGAATCACACGGGCCCCGCGGAATTCCAGTTCCTGAATCGTGGCGACGTAATGGGCGTCATCCCCGGTGACGATGTGGCTGCGTTGGAGAACCAGGCCGATCACTGGCCCTTTACGCGCTTCCTCAGAGAGATCGTTCCGGCTTTCCGTCCAGTTCAGGTATTCCTTGAGGTCCTCGAACATCGAGGGGGCCAGGGGGTGCCAGATGCCCAGGTCGGGGAAGACCTCAGGCTCAGCAACCTCCATGGCAGGGCGGTCATCCCCTTCGGCTGCAGGGAAGACATATTTATCCGCAAGCATCAACAGGAAGTTGCGGAGGTTGTCCGGCGTTCCACCCAGCCAGTACTGGAAGCTGAGCATGAAGCTGCGAGCGTCCTGGGCCTTTTCGACCGGCAGGTACTTGAGAACAGTTGGCAGCGTGTTCAGCAGCTTGAGCATCGCGTCCTGGAAACCGGCACCCCCGGCTTCCTTGCGCTTTTTCATGAAGCCGGCGATGGCGCTCTTGCTCTGGCCGAGCTGGGCCATGGAGAAGCTGCCCAGCTTGTTCAGCCGCATCACTTCCGGCATCGATGGAAACACCACCGCTGCCTTGAGCCGATCCCGATGCGGAGCGACGGCGTCAACAACCTTCTGGGCCAGGTCTTCGATGAAAATCAGGGATGCAACGAAGACATCGGCCTGAGCGACATCTGCGCAGAAATCGGCGTAATTGTCCTCATCCCGAAGCTCTTCGATCAGGTAGCCGCTGAGCTCGATGCCGAGGTCTCCACCGGCCGCATTCAAGGCTGTCGCTGCCTGCGTCAGGGCGTTCTGGTACTGGGGCTCCAGAACCACATACACCGCTTTCATCACGGACTTGTGGTTCTGACCATCCACAGGGGCAACGCGACGATCGGCGGAGCGGACCTGTGTGAACATCTGCGCGCTTTGAGCAATGTGAAGAACGATACGGCGACTGGCCACTTCGGCGCGAGGATTTCAGGTCGGCCGTTACACGAGTGCCCCCATAGGCTCTGAACTGTTAACAGCACAGAACGTCGATGACCGCTCCGATTCCCGTCGTTGTTGTCGGTGCCCTCGGGCGGATGGGTGCAGAGGTGATCAAGGCGGTTCTCGGTGCCGATGACTGCACCCTTGTCGGAGCCATCGACAACACACCGGGTAAGGAAGGGGCCGACGTCGGCCTCGAGCTCGGACTGGGCGAACTGGAGGTCGCTGTCACCGCAGACGTCGAGGGTTGTCTCTGTGCTGTCAGTCAGTCGGTCCGGGACGCGGGTGCTGGACAGGGTGCGGTGATGGTGGACTTCACCCATCCCTCTGTTGTCTACGAGCACACCCGAGCTGCCATCGCCTACGGGGTGCATCCGGTGATCGGGACCACTGGTTTGTCTCCTGAGCAGCTCAACGAGCTTCAGGTGTTCTCGAGCAAGGCCTCCGTGGGAGGAGCCGTGATTCCCAATTTCTCGGTGGGCATGGTGCTGCTGCAGCAGGCCGCTGCTGCTGCAGCACGCTTTTACGACCACGCTGAGCTCACTGAGCTGCACCACAACCGCAAGGCCGATGCCCCCAGCGGCACCTGCATCAAAACCGCCGAATTGATGGAGGAACTCGGCAAGACCTTCAACCCCACTGAGGTCGATGAGCACGAATCCCTGGAAGGCTCCCGTGGGGGGCAACGGGACAGTGGATTGCGCTTGCATTCCCTGCGACTTCCTGGTCTGGTCGCCCACCAGGAGGTGATGTTTGGTGCCCCCGGAGAGACCTACACCCTCCGCCACGACACCATTGATCGTTCCGCTTACATGCCGGGCGTTCTGCTGACCGTGCGTAAGGTCCGCTCCCTCGACAGCCTTGTGTATGGGCTGGAACGCCTGATCTGATCACTGCGTCGTCATGTTGATTCCCCTTCGGCCCGGCGAACTGCAGACCTTGATTCCTGCAGTGGCCACGGGCAGTCAGTTCCGTTTTGCCCTGGGTCGCCCCCAGGAGATCCTCCAGCGGTTGATGATCGCCACGATCGGCGGTGTGATTTCGCTGCTGATCAGCCAGAGCCAGATGGCCAGCCGCTGGGGACCGGTCTGGCTCGTGATCGGCGTTGTCTTTCTGTTGTATGTGCTCTGGGGGCCGATCCTTCAGGCGGGCCAACGCAATGCAACCCTGCGCCGCTATCCGGCCGCAGCGTTGTTTGAAGGCGAAGTGGCTGATGTTCAGACCCGTGAGCGGGTGGAGAACAGCCATGAGCAGGCGGACAGTCGGGGCAACCTGGAACTGGTGGAAAACCGCCGCACCTGGATGTTGCTGGAGCTTGAAGACGAGGACGGTTACCTCGGACGGGTGTCCTTTCCCATGGACAAGAAACACCAGTCGATTCGTCCAGGGACCTTGGTTCGCTGTCTTGTTCTGAGTGAACGCAAGGATTTTTCCCGTGTCGGTGCCATCAGCGATGCCTGGCTGCCCGGTTTGCGGCTGTGGGTCGGTGAGTATCCCTTCCTGTTGCGGCCTGCATTCGAAGAGCTTTGCCAGCTTCGGCTGACCCGCAGGTGAACATTTCTTAAACCTGGTTTACACTTCTTAGCAATGAAACGCAGGGCGTTCCCATGACCCAGTCGAATCCTTCTGTGATCCGCGGCGCCACAGTCACCACCGAAGACGGTGGTCGCCTCAACGCCTTCGCATCCGAGCCCCGCATGCAGGTTGTTGAAGCAGAGCAGGGCTGGGGATTCCACGAGCGCGCAGAGAAGCTCAACGGCCGTATGGCCATGCTCGGCTTCATTGCACTGCTCGCTACCGAAATCGCCTTGGGTGGTGAAGCCTTCACCCACGGCCTCCTTGGCCTCGGTTGATCCACAGTGACCCGGTTGGGTCCGTCAGACTTTCCTGATGGTTCCGACCGATTCATCCATCCACATCATTGGTGCTGGTCCAACCGGCGCTCTCGCAGCCCTCGCTCTTGCTGAGCAGGGCTGTTTTGTTGTTTTGACCGATGTTCAGAACGCCGGCGCCCTGCAAGGTCGGAGCCGCGCTTACGCGATCACCCATTCCAGTCGGCGTCTGTTGCAACGCCTGGATCTGTGGGAGCCACTTGCATCGGACCTGGTGGCGTTTCAGCAGTTGGATCTGAGGGATCAGGCCATCAACCAGCGCACCCTGTTCAGCTTGGGAGATCTTCCGAACGACAACCGTGCCCATGACGCCATCGGTTGGATCCTTGATCACCGGCCTCTGATGGCTCTGCTGCTGAATCGACTGAACCACCATGCCAACGTCGATCTGAAACTTGGCGTTCAGTCCTCGGTGTCCAGCGGAGGACCGTCTCCATCCCTTGTGGTTGCTGCGGATGGTCCGCGCTCGCAAACCAGAGCCTCCTGGGGCATTGGCGTCTGGCGAATCCCCTATCGCCAGGGATGCCTCACGGCCAAGGTCATTCTGCGGGGGACTGTGCCTGGAACGGCCTATGAGCTGTTTCGTCCTGAAGGCCCGTTGGCTGTTCTCCCCCTCGGTGGGGAGACCTACCAGGTTGTCTGGAGTGCTCCTTTCTCCCGGTGTCAGCAGCGCGCTGAACTGCCGGTGGGCGAATTCCTCGACCAATTGGCGACTGTGCTCCCCCCGGGGCTTGAGCCCGACTTGTTACTCGATCGCCCTGGGGCCTTTGCCCAGGAGTGGATGCTGGCGCGTCGGTTCCGTCGCGGGGCCGGGGTTCTGATCGGCGAGGCAGCCCATCGCTGCCATCCCGTCGGTGGACAGGGTTTAAACCTGTGCTGGCGGGATGTTGAGGCTTTGGTGGACGCTGTCCGGGTCGGTTTGCCATCTCAGCGCACGGCTGCTCGTTACAGCCGCCGCCGCCGTGCTGACGTTCTTCTGGTCGGATTGGCGACGGATGGTCTGGTGCGTTTGTTTTCCAATCGTTCGCCTGTGCTGTTGCCCTTGCGCTGGCTTGGATTGCAAGCGTTATCGCGCGTCGGTGTGCTCAGGCGTCTCAGCCTTCGCGCCATGACGGATGGTCCGCTGCAGCTTGCTCGGGTCGCGTCAGACTGAGGGCATCACGCAACACGCCGATGGTGGCCTGTTCGCATCCACAGCCAACAGCCTCCAAGGCGCTTCAGCTTTTTCTGCAGCGGCAGATCGGTTTGAGCCCTGAAGCCCTCAACCTCGGCCTGCGTCAGGCGGAGCTTGAACAGTCCCCCTTACCCATCGTGCTCTGGAGTTTTGGTCTGTTGAATCTTGACCAGCTCCAGCAGGTGCTCGACTGGATGGACCATCAGGGATAGGTCAAGAGCGATTCGACGGGGGATTCTGCCGGAAGGTTCTGGCGACCCTTCAGCCCTGCAAGCTCGATCACCACGGCAACACCGGCGACCGTGCCCCCTGCCTCGGCGATCAGACGGCAGGTTGCCGCTGCGGTTCCACCGGTGGCCAGCAGATCGTCCACAACCAGCACACGCTTGGCGGTGGCGAGAGCATCGGCCTGAATTTCGAGGCGGTCGGTGCCGTATTCCAGGGCATAGTCCACACCGATGACCTCCCCGGGCAGCTTCCCGGGCTTGCGCACTGGCACAAAGCCGAGGTTCTGCTTCAGAGCCAACGGCGTCCCGATGATGAACCCTCGGGATTCAATGCCAACGATCAGATCGGGCTGAACCTGATCACAGAACCGACCGAGACGATCCAGCACTTCGGTCATCGCCTTCGGTGACCGCAGCAGAGGGCTGATGTCCCGAAACAGGATTCCTGGCTTGGGAAAATCCGGAATCGCACGGATGAAGGGCTGAAGATCCAAAAGGTGGTGACGCATGGGCCTGATCCCTGCCATCATCCCAGCCATGACTGAAGCTCCAGTGCCAAGCGGTGCCCGGCTAAGCCGTCGGGGTGTCGAACGCCTTGATTTGCTCCTGCTCACGATCGAGGCCCTCGACCTCAATGGCGGTGAGGCCATGCTCTGGACCAGCCATCAGATGGGCCTCAAAGACCAGTTTCCCAACCGTGTTGAGCTGTGGAAACGGCGTTGCCACAACCCCCTGCGCAAGTCGACACGACGGGAGCCCCTGGATCCCGTCGATGCCGAATCGCTGATCTGCCTGGTCTGCGCGATGGCGGACCGTCTCTATCCGATGCTTCACCAGTTGCTCTCGACGCGTGAACCGGAATCGATCACGCAACAGCGCTGGGCATTGGTCCATGAACGCCTCAGTGATCTGATCGATGAACGGATGAACCCGCGGCGTGGGGCGGTGGCTCGGCTGATGCACCCTGATACACGTCCACCCTTGCATCGCGATCTGATTCACACACTGGCTCTTGTGGCCGGCCCGGGCGGGATTGATCGCCTTCGCGCCACCTTGCTCGACCCCACCCCCTGAGACGGACCGATCCATGCAGAAACTCAGTTATCGCTTCGAGCAGTCCGCGGCACGGTTGGTCGTTGAAGGGTTCCCTGATCGCTCCGACGGGCAGGCTGATGACTGCATCGGCATCCTCTCCGCATGGCGACTGCAGCTGGTGGGCGCCCCTGAACTCGAGGGCACCCGTGAACACCTCGAGGCCTTGATGGCCGTGGTGATGCCCTATGCGCGCCACTGCTTGTCCAAATCTCCCAAAGCATTTGGCGGCAAGGGGAGCTTTGTCGCAATCCGCCCGGATGACAACCGTCATCAGCTTGTTCTGCGCAGTAGCCGTGAGGGTGTTGAGCCGCTTCAGCTGCAATTGGATGACGCGGACCTGGCGGATCTGGTTCGCTGTCTGGACCGACTGCGGCTGGATCGACGGGTTCAGCTGAACTGGACCCTGCCGGAGGAGCGTCCGCTCCAGCGCCGCGAGCTTGCCGAGCGCACCCCATTGCACCGACGCCTCGCGTCCCCTCTGCTCGGTGGAGTGGCTCTTGCTTTTGGGGCTGCTGTGGCGCTTGTTCTGCCCCTGCCACCTGTTCAGGAGCCGGCCACAGTGGAGCAACCCTCGGAATCTCCGAGCCCGTCAAACGAGTCCACAGAATCCTGATTCATCGTCATGACCCAGTCCCCTGCGATGCCCTCCAGCTGGTCGGATCTGAGGCGCCGCGTTGCCCGCATCGGCGCGTCTCTTGATGTGGTGGTACGGAGTGATCCGGAAGTGTGTGGGCTCAGTGGGTCTGGCTATCACCTCACCCTTCATCACAGTGGTTACGGGGATTGCACCGTGGGCCAGCTGACCCTGATTGATTGCCCGAATGAATTGGTCCTGATTGAGTTCGAGCGCTGGATGCGCGGTGCGGGACATGAGCTTGTGCCATGAAGCGCGTCCAACGCCCGCGGCGCGTTTCAGCCCTGCTGGTTTTGCGTCAGTTTCTGAGCATGGTCCTCATGCTGGGGGGCTCAGGGGGCTTGCTCCTGTTCCTGCAACGGCTTCTCACCGAGATTGATCTGCTGTCGCTGCTGAGCGAGGCCATTGCGGATCTGATCCGTGGGCTCCAGCAGCTCGCAGAGGCCCTGGTCGGATTCGGGTCACTGGTCTTGATCGCTTCGCTGGTGGTTCTGATCGCCGTTCTGTTGCTGGGTGGGTCCTTGCGTGCTCTGCGTTTGACTCGGCTTGCTCTGGGGTTGCGATCCCAGCCGCGACGGCGTCAGGGCAGGCGTCGACTGGGACCAAGACCGCGCTGATAACTCCACAATTCATCCAGCGAGATCCGTTGGTCACCGTTGCGGTCCACACGGTTGAACCGGCGACTGATCCCAGGGAGGTCCCGAGCTTCGGAGACCGAGAGCTGCTGGTCGCCATTGCGATCGGCCTGGCGGAAG
>JBGKDR010000068.1:0-3673 GCA_042954225.1 Parasynechococcus sp. | reverse complement strand
CCATCAAAAACCGGTGCATCGATCCAGCTGAAATCGCTGCGATATCCCGTGCACCAGATCACGGCAGCAAGGGGCTGTTGGCTCAAGTCAATGCCAGGGTCCTCCATTGGTGATGGTTGCCAGCAGGGGGAGTATGCAGCTTCCATCGGTGCATCAAGTCCCTCCTGCTCGATCCAACTGTCGATACTGCTGCGAATGCGGCAGTACACCGCGTCAGCCTGATCGAGATTGGTGGCCAAATCATCGGCGAAGCCGATGTGGTTATTGGTGATGCTCGAGAGACGACCATGGAGGTGCATTCCTTCCATGGCACGAGCGCGTAAGTCGATGTCACGCCCACCGTCCCGTCCGGTGAGGTAATGGTTGGTTTTGGCCCGGACAGCGCGTGGGTCTGTGTGATCACTGATTGGCATGGCGTAATAACCCATGCGGTCCAGCCAATCGACAACATCCTTGCCGCGGTATTTCCGCGGGGAGCGCGGGGCTCGACCCACACTCAGATGAACCGAACGGCCGGCGAGATGGAGGTCTTCAGCGATCTGGCTCCCTGACTGGCCATTGCCGACGACCAGAACAGCCCCATCAGGAAGTGCCTCCGGATTTCGATAGGAGCGGGCATCGATTTGCAGCACAGAGGTTGGCAGACGTTCGGCGAATGGATGGCGCCGAGGAATGTGATATCCACCTGTGGCGACAATGACGTGTTCGGCATCGATCAGGCCTTCACTCGTCTCGAGCCGGTAGCCATTCACGATGGGCGTCAGTCGCGTGACGGTGACCCCTTCGCGCAGATCCGGGTTGACGTGCTGAGCAAATCGCTGAAGGTAGGCCACGATGGAGGACTTACCCATAAATCCATCAGGTTTGTCGCCGTCGTAGGGAAAGTCGGGAAGTCGGCATTGCCAATTTGGTGTGACAAGGCAGAACGAATCCCAGCGTTGTTGATCCCAGGCGAAGGCAACACGATGTTTTTCGAGGACAAGGGGGCGGATTCCTTGCTGCTGTAGGGCGTAAGCGGCTGAAAGTCCGGCTTGTCCTGCGCCAATGATGACAACAGATCGTTGTTGAGAGGATGCACTTGAAGTGGAGCTAGTGTGCATCAACCGATACAAAATATTTATCAATCTAGATGATTAAGTCCAGCCTATTCTGTGTTTAGAGGCACAAAAATTTAATTTCTGACTTTGGTCTTGTGTGGTCATTTTGTCGTATCGGGCACATCGCGCGAAGGTCTGCTGGGGTCACGATTGTGTTGCTTATAGAAACTTTACATGCCTGCTGTCGATCGTCCCGCTAATCAGCCCGGGGATTTTCTTGTTGATTACGAGGAAAAAGTTTTTCCTGATATCAAGGCTGAACCCGGTGAAAAGGCGCTGGTGACATTCCATACCGTCGCCTTTGAGGGTTCCATCGGCCTGGTCAATCTGCTTCAGGCCAGTCGTCTCATCACCAAGGGCTTTGACACCTCCGTTCTGCTCTATGGCCCCGGGGTCACGCTTGGTGTGATGCGCGGTTTCCCGAAGCTTGGCGACGCAGCATTTGACGGTCATTTGAACTTCAACGCGCGCCTCCAGAAGTTCATGGATCAAGGCGGAAAAGTGTATGCCTGTCGATTCGCTTTGCAGGCTCTTTATGGCCATGGTGAGAAGGCTTTGATGCCTGGAATCACCCCTGTGAATCCCCTCGACGTTCTCGACATCGTGCTGATGCATCGCAAGGAAGGCGCTTTCATTCTCGACACTTGGACGCTCTGATTTTTTTCGAAGGTTCTCCGCTGTGACCACAGTCAAAGTTGCTGCCGCTCAGATTCGTCCGGTGCTGTTCAGCCTGGATGGATCCCTCCAGAGGGTTCTCGATGCCATGGCAGAAGCCGCGGCTCAGGGGGTTCAGCTGATTGTTTTTCCTGAAACTTTCCTGCCCTATTACCCCTACTTTTCATTCGTGGAACCCCCGGTGCTGATGGGGCGTTCCCATCTGGCTCTTTATGAGCAAGCCGTGGTGGTTCCCGGCCCAGTGACCGAAGCCGTCGGCGCTGCTGCGCGACAGCACGGCATGCAGGTTCTCCTTGGTGTCAATGAACGGGACGGAGGGACGCTCTACAACACGCAGCTGTTGTTCAACAGCTGCGGTGAGCTTGTTCTGAAGCGGCGGAAAATCACACCGACCTATCACGAGCGGATGGTCTGGGGTCAGGGCGACGGCTCAGGACTGAAGGTTGTGCAGACGCCGTTGGCTCGAGTCGGAGCCCTGGCCTGTTGGGAGCACTACAACCCCCTGGCCCGCTACGCCTTGATGGCTCAGGGGGAGGAGATTCACTGCGCTCAGTTCCCCGGCTCGCTGGTGGGGCCCATCTTCACGGAACAGACCGCCGTCACCATGCGTCATCACGCCCTGGAGGCCGGGTGTTTCGTGATCTGTTCCACCGGCTGGCTGGATCCCGATGACTTTGCCTCAATCACCCCGGAGTCTCGATTGCATAAGGCCTTTCAGGGTGGTTGCCATACCGCTGTGATCAGCCCCGAAGGCCGTTACCTGGCTGGCCCGCTGCCTGAGGGGGAAGGGCTGGCGATTGCGGATCTCGATCTGGCACTGATCACCAAGCGAAAGCGAATGATGGATAGCGTCGGCCACTACAGCCGTCCTGAGCTGCTGTCTCTGCAGGTCAACAGCGCACCCGCTGTTCCGATGCAGGACATGGCCGTTCCCTCCGCTCCGCTTGAGCCAGTCATGGGGGCTGAGGCCCAGTCAACGGTGGAGGCCTTGCACCATGTCTGAGCTGGGACGACTGGTCACTGATCTTCAGGTGAATGGCGTCCGTGTTGATCCTGTGAAGGGCAATCCGGGACGACGGGGAGGTGCAGGTCCATCTGATCACCGTGCGTTGGAGCTTGATGGCACCACCGTCATGGTCCCCGTTTACAACGATGCCTCTACATCTTCGCCATTTCGGCTTACGTCGTCCGGTGAGGTCTTGTCCCTTGAGGGTCCTGACCAGACCTGCGCTCCAGAGATTTCAACCCCTCGGGAACCAGCCTTTTACAGCTTGTCGACCGCTGAAGGGATCTCCTACCGGTCGATTGCCTTGCTGCACAGCAAGGATGTTCTGGCAACCACCTTGCTGCAGACCTGTATTCGTTTCCGGGACCGTTCCCAGTCCTGTCAGTTCTGTGCCATTGAACAGTCCATCGACGACGGGGCTTTGATTCGGAAAACACCCGAGCAGGTGGCGGAGGTGGCGGAGGCTGCCGTTCGTATCGACGGGGTCAAGCAACTGGTGATGACAACAGGCACACCCAACAGTGACGACCGGGGTGCTCGTCTGATGGCTGAAACCGCTGCAGCGGTCAAACGTCGGGTTGATCTGCCGATCCAGGGTCAATGTGAACCTCCGGAGGATCCGCGCTGGTATCAGCGCATGAAGGACTCTGGAATCGACAGTCTCGGGATGCACCTTGAGGTGGTGGAGCCGGCCGTGCGACGGCGCATTCTTCCCGGAAAATCGGAGCTCAGCCTGGAGCGTTATTACGAGGCCTTCGCCGATGCCGTTGCGGTGTTCGGTCGCGGTGAGGTTTCGACGTATCTATTGGCCGGGCTTGGCGACAGCAAAGAGGCTTTGCTGGCCTGCAGTCGGCGTCTGATCGACATCGGGGTTTACCCCTTCGTCGTGCCCTTC
>JBGKDR010000067.1:0-2091 GCA_042954225.1 Parasynechococcus sp. | reverse complement strand
CAATCGATACCAGAAATCCAGCGGAGACGGTCGATGCGACCCTGAGAGAGGAGGACAGCAACGCAGTGATCATTTCTTCAGTTATCAATAATGAGAAGAAGGAGAAGAGAGGCGCAACTTAATGGTCTCTTCTCCTGCGACGAATCACTTCTTCGCCATGGTCGGAATCAGGAACTGAACCTGGGTGCGGATCGTCCAGTCACCCATCAGCTCTTCACCACCGATTTCCGGCTTGATGGCGTTGTAATAGCCATGGACAGACATGTTGATGGGCTGCTTGCCCACTTTGAACACCCGGCCCACACCGGCACCGACGGGAACAGTCCAACCGTTGTCGTCGTTTTCCCAATCCGCCGTAATGATCGGTGAAAAAGAGATGTACCAACCCTTCGGAAGGTTGTAGTTGATGAACGGCTGAATCAACATCTTGTTGACGTCCGCACGGTCGTCATCGCCGGCAAAGGACCACATGTTGTTGACCAAGCCACCAACCACCCAGGGGCCCTTGGTGTAAACGCCCACAGCCGCCGGGCCGGCGGTCCACTTACCGGTGCTGATCGGTGCGTTGCTGACCGGAATGCCAATGGTGGGACCAAAACCGAAGGTGAAGTCACCTTCAAGGGTGGGCACGAAGAAGGCCGATGGGTTGATATCTCCGACACCGACGCGCTGTTCTTCGTTCCAACGCACGACATAGGGGTTGCCTGCATCGGTCAGGCCGATCTTCGGCTCTGCAAACGGGACACCCACAAACGGAACGATGGTGCGTGTCACCACGGTCCAGTCATCGCTGAGTGTGAAGGGGAACACCGGCTGCACGTTGACCACGTTCATCACGCGGTCGTGCTCTGCGTCGGGGTCGATCGAATTGGGCGCCCACTGGGTTCCCGGTGTCGCATTCCACTGGATGGGAATGCTGATCATGCTGGCGATCGGGTTCTGGGCAGCCTTGGCAAGCGCCGCCTGGTTGTCACCCTCGGAGGCAGGCGCATCGCCGGGCTCGTTGGCGATCTCAGCCTCCGATGTCGAGGCCTGGGCCAGCTCGACCTGGGGCTGAAGCGGTGTGAAATCAAAGCGTTGATCCAACGGTTCCGAACCGTTCTGAGGCTGCGCGAGCGCCTCAGCACCCGTGATCAAAGACAGCAGGAGGCCTGCCGTCGCAACGCGCTTGATCATTGAAAAATCCCCACACGGGATGATTCTGCCGAGGATTGGAAGATCTGAGGGACAAATCCAGCGGGTCTCGTGTGGCGCAGGGCGAGAGCGACGCGATCAGAACTGCTCGAGAAAGCGCAGATCGCTGGTGTAAAGCCGGCGAATGTCGTCGATGCCGTGGCGCACCATGCAGAAGCGCTCAACCCCCAGACCCGCCGCGAAACCGCTGTAGCGCTCAGGATCCAGGCCCAGGCCCTCCAGCACGGCGGGGTCGACCATTCCGCAGCCCATCACCTCAAGCCAACGACCACGCCACTGAACATCCACTTCCGCGGACGGCTCCGTGAACGGGAAGTAGCTGGCACGGAAACGGACGGGCAGATCGCCAAAGAATGCCTTGAGGAAGGCCATCACCGTGCCGCGCAGGTGGCTGAAGTCGAGGCCCTCATCAATGGCCAGCACTTCCACCTGGTGGAACACCGGTGAGTGCGTGGCATCAACAGCATCACGGCGATACACACGCCCCGGAGCAACAATCCGGACCGGTGGCGGGTTCTGTTCCAGATGGCGGATCTGCACCGGGGAGGTGTGGGTGCGCAGGAGCAGATCCTTCTGCAGGTAAAAGGTGTCCTGCATGTCCCGAGCCGGATGGTCTTCGGGAATGTTCAGGGCGGTGAAGTTGTAGTGGTCCTGCTCCACCTCCGGTCCTTCGGCAACGCTGTAGCCCAGACCAAGGAAGAGGTCGACGATCTCCTCGGTGGTGGTGATCAGTGGATGGCGGTGCCCCATGGGAATTCCAGAGGCAGGTGCGGTCACATCAAGACGCTCCCGCGCGATCCGTTCCGCCATGGCCGCCTGTTTCACCGCCTGAAGGCGATCAGCCAGCAGGGTCTGCACCTGGGTCTTGAGCACGTTGGCCCTCTGGCCGACCACCGG
>JBGKDR010000066.1:0-5525 GCA_042954225.1 Parasynechococcus sp. | reverse complement strand
TCGGTGGTCGGCGTGCTCTGAGGAGCAGTCCGCTTGACACTGCCCTGGCAGGCTGGGGGCACTGTGAGGACGTGATGAGTCAGTCAGCTGCCCCGACAGCCGCAGATCAAGACCTTGGTGCGGTGCTGGCCAATGCCGTGGACCGTCGGCGCAATTTCGCCATCATTTCTCACCCTGACGCCGGCAAGACAACGCTGACTGAGAAACTGCTGCTGTATGGCGGCGCCATTCAGCAGGCCGGAGCGGTGAAGGCGCGCGGGGAGCAGCGCAAGGTCACCTCCGATTGGATGGAGCTTGAAAAACAGCGGGGAATTTCGATCACCTCAACCGTTCTTCAGTTCGACTACAACACCACGACGATCAATCTTCTGGATACACCTGGTCACCAGGATTTCTCAGAGGACACCTACCGAACGCTTGCAGCTGCGGACAACGCTGTGATGCTCGAGGATGCAGCCAAAGGCCTCGAACCGCAGACCCGCAAGTTGTTCGAAGTCTGTCGGATGCGACAGATTCCGATTTTCACGTTCATCAACAAGATGGATCGCCCTGGACGCGACCCACTCTCGCTGCTTGATGAAATCGAATCCGAGCTGGAGTTGACGCCTTGGGCCGTCAACTGGCCCATCGGTAGTGGTGAGCAGTTTCGTGGGGTGATCGACCGTCGAACCCGCGAGGTGATCTTGTTCAGTCGGGCAGAACGCGGGCGTCAAGCGGCTGAACAACGTTTGGCTCTGGATGATCCGAAGCTTCAAACGCTTGTTGAAGAGGACCTGCTCGAGACAGCGATTGAAGAGTTGGATCTGCTGGAGGCTGCTGGCGCTGAGTTGGATCTGGAGCTGGTCCATGCCGGTGAGCTCACACCGGTGTTTTTCGGGTCTGCGATGACCAACTTCGGGGTGCGTCCTTTCCTCGATGCTTTTCTTGAAATGGCCCAGAGGCCGATCGGCCGCTCCAGCAGTGAGGGAATGATCGATCCCCTGCGCGAAGGGTTCAGTGGATTCGTGTTCAAGCTTCAGGCCAACATGGATCCCCGCCATCGCGACCGTGTCGCGTTTGTGCGCGTCTGCAGCGGTCGATTCGAAAAAGATATGACCGTGAAACATGCACGCACCGGTAAGGCCATTCGTCTATCAAGACCTCAGAAACTGTTCGGTCAGGACCGGGCAGTCGTGGAAGATGCCTACCCCGGTGACGTGATCGGTCTGAACAATCCGGGGATGTTTGCCATCGGTGACACCCTTTATGTGGGCACCAAGGTTGAGTACGAGGGGATTCCTTGTTTCAGCCCTGAGATCTTCAGCTGGTTACGGAATCCCAATCCCTCCGCGTTCAAAAACTTCCGCAAGGGAGTGAATGAATTGCGTGAAGAGGGTGCCGTCCAGATTCTCTACGACACCGATGAAAGCAAGCGTGATCCCATCCTTGCGGCCGTTGGCCAGCTTCAACTCGAGGTTGTGCAGCATCGACTGGAGAACGAATATGGCGTTGAAACCCGGCTTGAACCGCTTGGTTTCCAGGTGGCTCGATGGGTGAACGGCGGGTGGTCCCAACTGGAGAGCATCGGGCGAATCTTCAACTGCAAAACCGTGCGAGATGCGTGGGATCGACCGGTGCTTCTGTTCAAGAACGAGTGGAATCTCAACCAACTCAAGGAGGACCATCCTGATCTGGAACTCAGTGCCGTTGCTCCTGTAGTCAGCGGTGTTGAGCCAATCAGTCTCTGATCTGTTCAGTTGTGGACCCTCTGTCCGGTTTCCGAAGCAATTTGCCTGACGAACAACGCCGCAGCCACGGCCACATGCTCAGATCGCCAGACTGACTTGAGCGAGGTGAGCAATGGATGGGAACTCTGTGGCTGCTGCGCAGCTGTGATGACGGTGGAACCGATTACGTGTGTTTCCGTCCGCAGAAGGACGTTGTTGAAATTGTGGAGGGTTATCACCTTCCACCCCAGATGCCCTTCATCAAACGTCGTCACCGGGTGCGTCCCGCCGATGCCACCCATCGGCTGAATTCTCTGGAACGAAGAGAAGGCTTCCGTCATGGAGCACCTCTGTTCTGATTCCAGCTGATTAGCCTCAAGAGCAGTCGAAGCCGAAGTACCGCATGGCCGCCGTTGGTGACTCAGCGCCTGACCAGAACTCTGACGATCCCTACGCACGTCTTGGCTTGTCCGTTGGCGCCAGCTTCGAACGTGTGCAACAGGCGCGTCAGGCCTGTCTGGATCAGGTGGGAGACGATCAACAGGCTCGCGCTCGTGTCGAGTCGGCCTATGACGCCGTGTTGATGTCGCGATTGCGTGAGCGACAGCAGGGCCAGCTCAGTGATGCGGCAGCCGACGCATCCATCCGCGAACAGGCCGATGGAAAAGCTGGACCGGCGACAGGGGTGCTGCAGACGCTTCAACCTCGTCTTCTGGATGCCGGTCAAGCGATCAGCGACATCCGCCCCCAGATCTCACTCGCAGAGGGTCCCGGCCTCTGGATTCGTCTGGGCGTTGGCCTGCTGGCGATCGTGTCGTTGTTGATCAGTCCTGACAGCGTTCAGCTGGTTCTGGCCATGGGCCTGATCGGTGGCTATGTCAGCGCCGTGCGTCGTGGGCGACGCCCGCTGCCCGCGATCGGCTGGACATTGGCAGCTGTGGTCCTGGGACTCTTGGCAGGAGGCGTCCTGGCCGCAGCGTTATCACCATCGGCGGTCGAGCAACTGCACCTCGGTTCGACTCAGATCCAGGCGCTCCCAGCAGCTCTCCTGCTCTGGCTGCTGGCGCTGCTGTTGGGCTAGGCAGCGGCCGGCAGCTCCTCGATCAGGGTGTTCAGACCATCCTTGTCGACCACATAGCGGTTGCTGCAGAAGTGGCAGGTCAGCTCGGCCTGCCCGTCGGTGGTCAGCATGTCCATCAATTCATCGCGGCCGAGCAGTTTGAGGGCGCCGATGCTGCGTTCACGACTGCACCGACAGTGGAAGCTCACTGGAAGATTGGCTTCAGATCCATCGAGGGGTTTGGGATCCAGATCCGGAAACACGTCCACCAGCAGGTCTTCCAGGGAGTCCTGACAGCGTCGTAATCGACCGCTGAAATCATCCACCTCCCGGCAGCGTTGCTCGAGCAATTCCACAAGCGCAGGCTCCTGAGCCGCTTTCGGCAGGATCTGCACCAGGAGCCCACCACTGCATTCGACTCCGTCGCTGTGGATCGTTTCACCCACGAACACGGCTGACGGCGTCTGTTCGGAGTGGAGCAGGTAAGAGGCAACATCCTCTCCGATCCCTCCATTCACCAGCTCGACGGTGCTGTTGAACGGTTCCCCTTTTCCGTCATCGCGCATGACGTGGAGGTACCCCGTTCCGACGGCACCTTTGAAATCGAAGCCGTAGTGGCCACTGGCGTCGGCGATCGGATCAAGTTCGAGCTCGGGATTGCCGACGTAACCACGCACCGTCCCGTCGCGTCCGGCATCCACCATTAAGCCGCGGATCGGGCCATCGGAACCGACCCTCAGATTCACGCGGCCGTGTTGCACCTTCATCGAGCTGGCAAGCATCAGCCCAGCGCTCATAGAGCGGCCCAGCAGCACGCTGGTCAGGTAAGACAGGCCATGGCGACGTTTCGCCTCCCGAAGTGTGTCCGTGGTGGAGACCGCCACCAGGCGGATGCCACCGCCTGCTGCCGTTGCTCGGACCAACCGATCGGCCAAATCATTTGCTCTGCTCAGGGCAATGTAGACATCGGCACCAGTTCTCCGTTCTGCAATTGGTGCCTCTGACAGCGCCAGCCTTTGAACAGTTCCGGTTCGTGGGTGACCACGATCAGCACCTGATCCTTCGCGAGATCGGCCAGCAGTTGCAGCACTTCATCGCGAACCGACCAGTCCAGACCAGCCGTGGGCTCGTCCAGCAGCAGAACGTTGGCTCCGCGCAGCAGCTGAACGGCAATGGCGAGGCGGCGCTGTTGTCCTCCACTCAGACGCTCGGGAGGACTGCTGCGATTGACTCCATGGAGCCCGACGCGTTGCAGTACACGGTCCTGCGCTTCTGTGCCGAGTCGGCGTTGGCCAAGCCGCAGCTCCTGGGCAACCGTCAGGCCGAGAAAATGGCGTTCAGGAAACTGAAACACCATGCCGGTGATCCAGCGTCGCTGACGGGCGGAGAGCGGTTGGCCGTTCCAGACCACGCGACCGGACTGTTCCTTTGACAATCCGCTGATCATGTCCAGCAGACTGGTTTTCCCGGAACCGCTGGCACCTGAGATCAGAACAGGTTGCCCGGCCTGGGCCTGAAAACTGACGTCGCGCAGCACTGCTGTGGAGGCCGTCGCTGGCGAATAGGTGAGGTTCTGCAGTTCAAGCATCCGTCATAGCTTGACCGATGATGGGTGGTGCTGCGCCGGGGTTATGGACATTCGTTTTCGTGAAATCGATCCGTTCAACTGCTGGATCTGGCTGCGCTTCCCGCAACCGCCGAGTTCCGGTGAGTGCAGTTATGTCGATGGCGTCCTGGACAGCTGGTATGTGATTGGTCGTCTCGGTGGTTTCAATGCCGAGAATCTTCAGGTCCATGACGACAGCTCCGGCCTGAGCTGGATGCATTACGACAATGACGAGGCCGAGTCGGCCATGCCGGCTTTGATGCACAACATGGGGCAGATGGAATACCAGGGGGAGTGGGGCCGATTTTGGATTGATCTCGGCACCAGTGATGGGATTGCCCTCGATGTGCTGATCAATGCCCTGCGTCAGTTGGACACGGACGTTGTGCAGATCACGGAACTTGTGATCGGCGGGATCAATGAAGATTGGCCTGTGGAGGATCACCCCGACAGCGTGTTCGGCACCCGTGGCACGTGAACGACGCCGATTGCTGATTGAACCGGCGCGGCTGTCCGCTGAGACCTGTTCGATCGCGTTGCTGGATTCAGAACGCCACTACCTCAGACGGGTCTTGCGGCTCCGCATCGGTGACCAGGTGGATGTCGTGAATGGTCAGGGAGATCTCTGGACGGTCACCTTCGATGCAGGGGATCGACTGCTGATGGCAGGAGATTCGAATCGGCCGCAGAGGTCGCAGCCAAGGCCGACTCCCTTGCTCGGATTGGCTGTGGCCTTGATCCGACGCGACAGTGACGTCTGGATCCGGATGGCCTGTGAGCTGGGCATCGATCGGATTCAGCCAGTGGTGGCTGACCGTTGTGTGCCGCAGGCTGAACGCCGTGAGGACCGCTGGCAGACGATTGTCCACGAGTCAGTGGAGCAGTGTGAGCGGCTCTGGGCTCCGACGTTGCTGCCCGCTGTTGATATGGAGGCTTGGTTGGACGGCGTGGACGGACGGGTTGCCATGGCTGTAACGCGAGAGGAGTCGACACCGGAGCTCTCCACGTGGTTGGTGACGGACCCATCGGTCTCTCCTACCTGGCTATTGGTCGGACCCGAGGGTGGTTGGAGCCAAGAGGAACATCACTGGGTCGAGACCGGTCGCGTGCAACCTGTGGCTCTGGGCGACAACATCCTGCGCAGTTCAACCGC
>JBGKDR010000065.1:0-1087 GCA_042954225.1 Parasynechococcus sp. | reverse complement strand
GCAGCTCAGGCGAAAGAAGGTCGGCGCATCGGGGATGTCCAGGCTCATCAGCGGCGGATCCAATCCACTGGATGATCGCAGGACGCAGTCGTCAATGTGACGTCCGCAAGGCGTGGCAACACTTAGTTGGAGCTTTCCAGCCGTTGCCTGCTGGCCGTTTCGCTGTGGCGGATGAGGTCCTCCAGGCTGAGCTCAAGCGGGCTGATGCCCAGGCCGCTGGCGAGATCCTCCAGTTGGGTCGCGATGACAGTGAATTGCATCATCAGCAGCTCCATGAAGTCCGGGTCGTCGACCAGTTGCGGCTGCTGCTCGCACCAGTTCTGCCAGTGCTGCCGGTTGGGCAGCGGTCCCTGCTGGAGAGGGCTGGCCATTTGCTGGAACGTTGCCAGGCAATGGGCCTGCAGCCTGAGGTGGTGACGATCCAGTGTGGGCAGAAGGGTGGCCTCGATCGCTTCGATCTGTTCACGGGTCAGAGGCCCTGTTCCCGGTAAGGCGCCACTGGTCATGCGTGCAGGTCGGATTTCGGCTGGTGGAGCGGATTGGCCTGGGGGCTGATCTGAAATCCACAGGAGTGTCCGGATTCCAGTCGCCAGTGAACCCGCTCCACTCTGCAGTCCTGAAAGGTCATGCGAATCACTTGCAATTCCTGATCGCAGACCGCTGGATGCTCTTCGGCAATGCGCTGAACGGAGCAGTGGTACTCATTGATGCACCAGCCTGAGCCGTCGGCGGCCGGCACCATTTCGCTCACATAGCCCTCGTCGCTTCGCAGCTGAACCAGGGTGCGGACGCGATCCTCCAGGGAGCCCTCGCCCAGTTGACGTCTGTAGAGGTCTGCCTTGTGCAGTGCCTGGCTGTTGAGCAGGGTCGCCAGGGTTTCAGGTGGCAGGCTCGTGACCATCGACTCCAGCAGGTCAAGAGCGAAGGTTTCGCTGCCGTCCGGAAAGTGCTGATGCCCTTGTTTCGTGAGTCGCCATTGGTTGGAGGGGCGACCCGGTCCGGCCGACACCGCACGCGACTCCACCAGACCTTCTTCTTCAAGCGTGCGCAGATGCCTGCGCATGGCCTGAACGGAAATGTTCAGCTG
>JBGKDR010000064.1:0-30296 GCA_042954225.1 Parasynechococcus sp. | reverse complement strand
TCACCGTGTCATCCCAGGCTTCATGGCGCAGGGCGGTTGTCCGAACAGCCGTGAGGGAGCGCGGGGCATGGCTGGCACAGGAGGCCCCGGCTACCAGATCGACTGTGAGATCAACAGCCAGAAGCATCAGGCCGGCACCCTTGCTATGGCCCATGCAGGCCGGAACACCGGTGGATCTCAGTTCTATATCTGCCATGAGGCGCAACCTCATCTCGACGGGGTTCACACCGTCTTCGGGCACACCGGAAACATGGATGTGGTCCTGAAGCTGTCCAACGGCTCCAAGATCAACAAGGTGACCATTCAGGACTGAGCCTGATCAGGACCAGTGCACGAGGGTGGGGTTGCTGCTTAGGAGCCTCTCGCCCTCTGCACCTGCTTTCAGCTCCTCCAGAGCGCAGTCCAGACGATCAAGTGTCTGGGTTGGATGCAGGGCCATCTGTTCAGACGGTGTCCTCATCCAGCCGATGCGGCGCACCACAGCCCAGTTCGCCAGGTCCCGGACAAAAGCCGCTGGATCCCTGTCCGTTGGCGACAGCTTCCAGACAAACTGCGGCCGCTCCCAGAGGGCCAGGATCCGAGGTGCATGGAGGGCTTCCAGCTCAAATCCGTGACGCTGGGCGGTTTGCTCTGCTTTCTCCCTTAAAGAAGGCAGGTCCTGGATGTCGGCCTCAACTGCCAACGCAAGCACGCAGCAGGGAGTGGTGTCCCCGAACAGGTGACCGAGCTTGTCCCGCTTCGCCGCCAGGTAGTCCGCGTTGTGATCGCCGGCGTTGATTTCCAGAGGAACCCGTTCCACGACCTGAAGGCCATATCCGCCGAGCCCCGCGATCTTGCGGGGGTTGTTGGTCAGCAACCGCAGACGATGAATGCCGAGATCGGTCAGGATCTGTGCCCCGACCCCGTAGTTGCGGAGATCAGCCGGAAAACCAAGCTTTTCATTGGCTTCCACGGTGTCCAGTCCGCCGTCCTGGAGGCTGTAAGCCTTGAGTTTGTTGATCAGACCGATCCCCCTGCCTTCCTGTCGCAGGTACACCACAACGCCTTGCCCTTCCCGCTCGATGCGTGCCAGGGCGGCCTCCAGCTGTGGGCGACAGTCACAGCGCAGTGAACCGAAGGCGTCACCCGTGAGGCATTCGGAGTGCATCCGCACCAGGACCGGCTCTTGAAGCGCCGATGGATCACCCTTCACGAGGGCCACATGCTCTGATCCATCGAGAGCATTGCGATAGCCGATCGCCTGAAATTGGCCGAACTGGCTGGGCAGCTCGGCATGGGCCTGCCGTTGGACGAAACGCTCGTTCTCCAGTCGGTAGCGGATCAGATCGGCAATGCTGATCAGTTTCAGCCCCCATTGATCGGCGTACTGCCGCAGTTCGGGCAGACGGGCCATCGAGCCATCGGTGTTCTGGATCTCACAGATCACCCCTGCTGGGCTGAGGCCGGCCAGTTCCGAGAGATCGACGGCGGCTTCGGTGTGGCCGGCTCGCTTCAGCACGCCCCCCTGTCGAGCCCGCAACGGAAAGATGTGCCCAGGCCGCCGCAGTTCGGCCGGTCGCGTGGCTGGATTGAGAGCCACCTGGATGGTTCTGGCGCGATCTTCAGCGGAGATCCCGGTGGTCACACCGTGCTCAATCCCGGCGTCGATGCTGACGGTGAAGGCTGTCTCGTTGGCATCGGTGTTGCGATCCACCATGAGCGGCAGATCCAATTCGTCCAGACGCTTGCCCTCCATGGCCAGGCAGATCAGACCTCTGGCCTCCGTGGCCATGAAATTGATCGCTTCGGGGGTGGCGAACTGGGCGGCGCAGATGAGATCCCCTTCGTTCTCGCGCTGCTCGTCATCAACCACCACGACGCATGCCCCGTTCCGGATCGCGGCGAGGGCGTCAGGGATGGAATCGAAGCGGATGCGTTCGGCCGTGCTGCTTGTCAGGGGTCCAGGGGCGACGGGTGTCTTGTCATTATCGATACCTAGTACGTTCAGTTGACGCCTGAGCAAGTTCGTGCCAAGCAGCGCCTCGCCTTCCATGGGCCAGTTGGTCTCTCCCACGGCATCCAGGGTCGCCGTCATCGGTGCGTCCGGCTATGGCGGACTCCAGACCCTGCGACTGCTGCTGGATCACCCGAGTCTGTCGGTGACCTTCCTTGGCGGTGAGCGCAGCGCTGGTCAGCGTTGGAGTGCGGTCTGTCCGTTTCTGCCCCTTCCCGACGACCCGCTGGTCGAGTCGGCCGATCCCGATCGGATCGCTGAAGTCGCTGACTTTGCTGTCCTCAGCCTTCCCAATGGTGTGGCCGCCCGGCTTGCACCGGACCTGATCGCACGGGGTGTGCGGGTGGTCGATCTCTCCGCCGATTTCCGTTACCGCTCTCTGGAGCAGTGGAGCAAGGTTTACGTCCACGAGGCCCAGGCTCTGAAGCGCACGGATGCCGAGCTTTGCCGCGATGCTGTGTATGGATTGCCGGAGTGGCATGGTCCTGCCATCGCTGAGGCGTCGCTGGTGGCGGCCCCTGGATGTTTCCCGACCGCAAGCCTGTTGCCCCTGTTGCCCTTCCTCAAACAGGGTTTGATCGAGACCGACGGCATCATCATTGACGCCAAAACCGGTACATCCGGTGGTGGACGTGTGCCCAAGGAAGCGATGTTGCTGGCGGAAGCTTCCGAGTCCATTGCCCCCTACGGCGTGGTCGGTCATCGCCACACCTCGGAAATCGAGCAGATGGCCACGGAGGTGGCGGGTCAGGACGTCCAGCTCCAGTTCACTCCTCATCTGGTGCCGATGGTTCGGGGTCTGCTGTCCACGGTCTATGCCCGTCTTCGTGACCCCGGCCTGACGGCCGATGACTGCACCACCGTGCTGCAGGCGGTGTACCGACATCACCCCTGCGTTTCCGTTCTCCCAGTCGGCACTTATCCAGCCACCAAATGGGCTCGTCACACCAATCGGGCTCAGTTGTCCGTTCAGGTGGATGGGCGTACGGGGCAGTTGGTGCTGATGAGCGCCATCGACAATCTGATCAAAGGGCAGGCTGGTCAGGGCGTGCAGTGCCTGAACCTGATGGCTGGTCTGGCTCCTGAGACAGGACTGCCGCTGCAATCCTTCTATCCCTGAAGCCAACCTGGCGCTGCCAGCTGAACAGCGTGGGGCAGGAGGCGGTGCTCCTGACGGTGAATGCGTGTCGCCAGGCTGGCCTCGTCATCGTTCTCCAGCACCGGTACGGCTGCCTGGGCCAGAATTGGCCCCGCGTCCAGTTCCTCGGTGACGAGATGGACGGTGCAACCGGTAATGCGAACCTTGGCCCTGAGAGCCTGGCCGATGGCATCCAAACCCCGGAAGCTTGGTAGCAGTGAGGGATGGATGTTCACGAGACGATCCGGGAAGGCTTGGATCAGCACCGGCGTGACAATTCGCATCCAGCCAGCCATCACCACCGCATCCACCCGGTCGGCCTGGAAGGTCCGGACGAGCTCGCCATCCAGCTCCTCCCTGCGGGTGAACACGCGATGGTCCAGCAGGGCATGGGGAACCTCGAGGCGCTCTGCACGTCTGACGGCACCACAGTCGGGATTGTTCACGACCAGCCGAGTCAGCTCAGCGTGCAGCCGTCCCGCGTCGATGGCCTGGGCGAGCGCCTCGAAATTGCTGCCGTTCCCTGACGCCATCACCCCAAGCCGGAGGGCCCGTCCCGCCGCTGGGATTGCATTGTTCTGCAGCGGTGGTTGCAGCAATGCCTGGTCAGCGGCTTGATGATCGCTAGGGTCTGAAAAAGCGGGCATCCGGTTTATGTCCCATCTCTCCATCCTGCCCACCGTCTTCACCCGCTTGGATCTGCTTGAAGCAGCTCTGATCGAAGAGGGTTTTCATGTGAGTCAGCAGACAACTCTGCAGGCTTTTGATGCTGAACCTCGTCCCGTTGATCTGCTTGCGCACGGGGCGGATGGTCGCCCGATCGGCTGGACCCAGGGAACCTCTGGAGTCATCACGATGATCGGAGACCTGCAGCGCATGAGCCTGCAGACAGGCCTCCCCTCCAGGCTCCAGCAGCTGACGCGTCGCTATGCCCTCCTGGAGGCCATGGATCAGCTCAAGTCCAGTGATCTTCAGAAGGTTCAGGTCACCGTTGAGCCGATCTGACTTTGTCTGACTGCGTCCAGGTTCAACTCGATCTGCGCCATCCGCAGACCCAGTCCATTGATGTACGCATCCAATGGACACCGGTCTCACAACGCCAGGTGTTGCAGCTTCCGGTCTGGACCCCCGGCTCTTACACGGTGAGGGACCACGCTCAGTACCTTCACGGTCTGACTGTGTCCTCAGGCTCGACCCAACTGCCCGTTCGTCGTCTCGAGCCGTCGCGGTGGGTGGTTGATCTCGATGATCTCGAGCCGCTCACCCTCGCGTACACCGTGATCGCGCGAGATCTCACGGTTCGGACCTGTCATCTTGATCCCGATGGGGCCTCGCTCTGTCTGGCCGCATTGGTGATGGAGGTCGATGGTCGTCGTTGGGCATCGCACGACCTTGAAATCCTGGCTCCCGACCATTGGGAATCTCACGTTCCCCTCGAGCGTCTGGGATCGCGCTGGTCAGCCGTTGATCTGGATGCCCTGATCGACAGTCCGGTGCACGCGGGCCCATTTCCCGCCCAGCCGTTTGAGGTGGCTGGTCATGCCCACGAACTTGTTCTGATTGATGCGCCACCGCAGGGTTGGCCCACGACTCTTCGGGCTGACGTGGAGGCCATCTGTGCGGCGACCTGCCGCTTGATGGGCACGCCTCCCCCCGCCGGCGATCGCTACCAGCTTGTGATTCAGCTGCTGGAACAGGGGTATGGCGGCCTTGAGCATGACCACAGCAGCGTTTTGCACTACAGCAGAAGCTCGCTGTCCTCAGCCGATGGCTACAGGAAGCTGCTTCAACTGGTCGGTCACGAATACCTCCACCAATGGAATGTGCGGCGGTTGCGACCCGCTGACTACCGCCCCTATGACTACAGCCGAGCCGTCGTCAGTGAGGGACTTTGGTTCGCTGAGGGCATCACCAGCTACTTCGACCTCACGTTTCCGCTGCTGGCCGGTCACAGCGATCGCAGCACACTGCTCAAGGACCTCGGTGACGATCTGTCCAGGGTTCTGTTGACCCCTGGACGTCAGATCCAATCGCTGGCTGTCAGTTCCCGTGAAGCATGGGTCAAGCTCTACAAATCGACTCCGGCATCGCGAGACGACCAGGTCAGCTATTACGGCCTTGGTGCTGCCACCGCCTTCTGTCTTGATGTCCGCCTGCGCGCGATCGGCTCGTCCCTGGCAGCCCTGTTGCGAGAGCTCTGGAGCAACCATGGCCGCAGTGGCCGCGGCTATCAGCGACGCGACATCCTGGATTTCCTCCGTGGTCACAGCCCCGATCTGGCTGACTCTCTTCCTCAATGGCTTGACCAGCCGGACTCCCTGCCACTGAAGGAGACAGCCTCCCTGGTCGGGCTTGATCTGGTGTCAGTTGCAGGCAAGCAGCCGGATCCTGGTGTGTCGCTCAAACTTGATCAGGGTTCGATTGTCGTCACCCGAGTCGCCACTGGAGGCCCTGGCCAAGCCGCCCAGCTGGTGGTTGGCGATGAACTACTGGCCGTTGATGGACTGCGCCTGCGTCGAACTGAAGATTTCTCCGGGCTGTTGCGTCACGGTGAATCCAGCCGAATCACCTATGCCCGTCGTGGCCGCCTGGCGGACACGACGCTGACACCGCAACAAGGGGTGGACCGTTGGCAACTGGCCTGGGACCCTGGGGCCTCAGCGCAACAACGGACACTGCGTGATCAATGGTTCGAATTTCTCTGAATCGAATCAGGTGCTCCGTCGTTCGGCGGTGTCGGTTGAACCCTGGTGCAGCCATTGGCATCGGTGGAAGCGTGGCCCTGGTGAGTGGGATTCTCTGGTTCACGTTCGCAAGCGGCAAACCATCGCAAGCCGATGGCCGGACCTCGCTGCTGGAGTTGCTGGATCAGGTCAGCCGCGACCGTGGTCGGCCGGAGGATGTTGATGCGATTGGGACGTCTCCCCAACCCCCCCGGGCCCAGAGCTGGTCGTCACCTCTGACGCGCCAATGTTCGGGGATCGATCCTGTGATTCGTCGTCGTTTGGAGGATCTGCTCCGCCGTGAATCCTCCTGGAGGGTGACGGTCCCCATCGACCCAACCAATTTCGGTATTCGCCACGAGGAGGATGCCTTTGGGCAGGCTCTGGACACCACCCCCCGGGTGGTTGTTCTCCACGAGACGGTGTATTCGATGACGTCTGCCGTCAATACATTTCTGACGCCCCATCCACGTGATGAGGATCAAGTCAGCTACCACACGATGGTGGGCCTCAATGGTCAAACCTTGGATCTGGTGCCGCCGAAAGACCGCGCCTACGGCGCTGGCTATTCAGCATTTCTGGGTGAATGGGCGATCACCAACAAACGTTTCAAGGGCTCGGTCAACAATTTTGCGCTGCATCTGAGTCTGGAAACGCCCCTCAGCGGTGAAAACAACAACCCCACCCACGCCGGATACACATCACAGCAGTACGACGCGATGGCTCTGGTCTTGTCGGCCTGGATCAAGGAATTCAATCTGCCGCCGGCGGCCATCACCACCCATCGCCATGTCGACATCGGTGGTGAGCGAAGCGACCCAAGGAGTTTCAACTGGATGGCTCTCCAGTCGCGTCTTGCAGCTCTGGGTGATCTGTGTGTGGCCGAATCCGGTTGATCTCAGTTCAGCTTGATCCCATCGGGAAAGCTGGGAAAGTCCACCTGGGGCTCCCGCCCCTCGAGAACTGCCGTCAGTGAGTTGACCATCACGCTGTTTCCAGCTTTCTGAGCTGCGGCGAGAGCCATCTCGAGACGTTGTTGTCGGGTTTTGGTCCCATCGAAGGTTGCGTCATTGGCTTGTGTTGCGGTGCTGGGGACCGGCGTGGACGAGCGGACGCTTGTGAGTTGATTGGCCAGGTTCTCCCAGAGCAGTGCCATGGTCAGCATCGAACGTGTTGAAGCGTCCTAAGACGCGTGACTGCTTTGGTTGCTGGGCTGAGAGACAACGTCACATCGCTTCTTGTTTTGGGACGTTCCGCTGTCCGGATGCAGAGTGGTTGCCTCAACAGTTGCCAGACGTTGGTTGGGAGCAGACGTTGTGGAAACCCTTGAACAACTCGCTGCGATCATCGTCACTGCGGGGCTGGTCGCGGGAAATTTTCTGCTGTTCACGCCATGGCGTGATGGCGTTGATCCCCGTGAGCGCGACCATCAGCGTGTCTCGCGTTTTAGCGTCAGCATCCACACCCAGATGGCGAACAGTGTGCCGATGGGAAGCGTGATCACCAACAGTTGTTCAAGGATGAATTGTTGAACCTCTGGATCCATGGATTCGTTGCAGGACTTTTTGGGTTAAGTACCTAGTTACAGGTCCGTGAAGCGGGTGTAAGAAAGGGAAACAGCAGAGTGAAGGGAGGTCCTGTCAATGATTGAAGAGAACACGATGTTGTCAGATTTTGCTGGCTCATGACAAACATGCAACGCTTCACAGACGATCGCCCGCTGTTGATGTCAACCCATGCGGCCGAAGAGTGTCGCATGAGGAATGATCGACAGTCTTATTTTTCGGTCGTTCGAGATCTCGTTCTTGCTCAATTTGTGCTTGGTGACCAGGAATTGACATCTCGCCTCTGGCATGACGTCCGGGAACGCGATTTGGATGCCGGTCGGATCGTGCATCTCCTCTATGGATGTCATTGTCATGACGATGATGATGCAATGCGACAGGCGGATGATGCCTTTCTTGCGTTGGCTATCCATTAAAGGTTTCATCAATCGTGTACGTCTCTTGTCTCTGAGCCAAGCGACTTCGTTCGCTGCCGTTATCGTTTCGTTCATTGATGACGATGGCGACAGGCTTCATGCAAGGGTTTTCCATCAACGTGCGCTGCTGGTGTCATCGCGGTGAGGGAGCGCTTGAGGATCTTGTCCTCGGGATCGATGAACGTGCGGTCCGTGATGACAGCAATCAGTTGTCCTCAGACGAGTTTGACGAGTGTCTGGCCATTGTCTTCTGCCAGGTTCATCAGAATTGCTTCGCTCACCTGGGCCAGATCACCGGCCATTACAAAGGAAATGCTGCGGAGGTCTGGGATCGCAGCCGCTTCAACGGTCCCCCAGAGGGTGAAACCTACGAGATGAAGCCGCTCACGCGAATCCATCGCGTCCCCTCTGAGCTGATCGGGGAATTGTCTGATGGAGCGATCAGACCTGAGATGCGCGTGGCTGTCGTGCATTATCTGCTCGACATGGGCTGAAGGGCCTGTTGGTCGTTCGTCCCGATCCGAGCCATAAAAAAAGAGCGCCCCAGGGCTGGGACGCTCTTTGATCGGGGTGACTTGGACTGGAAGGATCGGAGCGGCGGGATTTGAACCCACGACCCCCACTACCCCAAAGTGGTGCGCTACCAAGCTGCGCTACGCCCCGTCAGATTCAAGTTATCACAGTGCATTCCGGCGACGGGACCAGCCTCGGTTCAAGCGACGAAGCAGGCGACGGTTGAGTCGGTCCCTCGGCTCTGCTGCGTAGCCAATCAAGTGAAGTTGACGCGCTAATGCCCTCAGCTCAGCCAGGGACATGGCAGCGAGTTGCAGCTCAGGAACCGCTTTCCAGGCCGGTCCCCGCATCGGCAGAGGGTTGCGTCCTGCCCCGCCGCCGATGTTCAGCGTTCCATCGGCGATCCACTCAGGAATCAGAACCACAAGGACCGCAATCAATCCATAGACCTCAACCAGCCCCCGTGGGAGCGGATGCAGCTTCCGTGGCTCGCCTGTCTCAGGGGAGGCCGGCACGTGATTGGGTCTCCGCTGGAGGCGTCTGGCTCAGATTGCCATCTCTGATGGACAGCTCAGTCGTGAAGTGGTCAGATCTGCAACGTTTGCGTCTGTCCAGTGTCCTCTGGCGGGGAATCCCGCCAGAGCAGAGGTGGGGTTCGATTCTCGATGGATTGGTGAAGGCTGAAGACCAGACCAAAAACAAGCACCAGGGTCAGCAGAATGGCCAGAAGGACCTGGCGGTCGCTCAGTTTGTCGGGCATCAGCTCAGTGCGATCGGTGCGTTGTCACCCCGGAGCACACAGTGGTCAAGGCTCCAGTCGTAATTTGTCCAGACCGTCTTGGGAAGCTTGAACTCGCTCCCACTGAAATCGTTCAGTGGGACCTGGGTGGGCATCGCTGAGCAATAGGGACGGCTTCCAGGTTTGGCCAGGTACTGCTGGTGGTAGCTCTCAGCGAAGTAGAAGGTTTGATCCGCTTTGATCTCTGTGGTGATCGGGCCGAACCCTGCCGCGTTGAGGTCGTCCTGATAGGCCCTCTGACTGGCAAGAGCCAGCTCCATTTGCCGTGGCGTGGTCGTGTAAATCGCCGAGCGGTACTGACTGCCGCGGTCATTGCCCTGACGATCACCTTGGGTCGGATCGTGGCATTCCCAGAACAGTTTCAGCAGATCGCTGAAATCGATGGCCGGTGCACTCCAAACCACACGCACAACTTCGGTATGACCGGTGCGTCCGGAACAGACCTCGTTGTACGAGGGATTCTCGACTTGTCCTCCGGCGTAGCCAACAGCGGTGCTTACAACACCTGGCAACCGCCAGAAGCCCTTTTCAGCCCCCCAGAAGCAACCGCAGGCGAAAATCGCTTCCTCCTGGTCATCGAGCAAGGGCAATCTCAGAAGACTGCCCAGAACGGCATGTCGTTCTTCGGTTTGGTTGCTCTTTTGGGCCGACAACCAGTTGGCGAACATCAAGACTTTGCTGATCGATCAATCCTAGGAAGTGGATGATTCCACTGATTCCCTGGGATCGATCTGGATGTGATTCAGGAGGGTGGTGACAAAGGCGAATAACAGGAACGGCAGACTCAGCACCAAAATCAGCCCAACCCCGACAAGTGCGTACACAGGTTTGGACGATCCCATCAACGCCAAACCGGACGCAAGACTCACAAAAATGACGGCCATCCAGGCGAGCACCTGGCCGTAGATGTCACCAAAGGTGAGCGTGCATCGCACGGCAAAAGGTGCGCCGCTGGTCATGCCATCACATCAGTCACTTCCATGTAAGCCGCGCTGGACGTTTTTGCATCGATGTGTCGAGAACTCTTCAAGATGCCATCGCGCTGAGCTGGTCCGCTGCCTGTTCGCGTTCCCAGAGCCGCCGATAAACGCCGGGCTGCTGAATGAGATCCCTGTGATGACCTTGTTGAACGATGCGTCCTTGATCCATCACCAAGATTCTGTCGCATGCAGCTGCCGCTGACAGTTGGTGGCTGATCATCACAATGGTGCGGGCATCCTGGGCGCGGATGGACTCAAGAATTGAGGCTGCCGTGTTGTTATCCACGCTGGCGAGCGCATCATCAAGAACCAGTACAGGTGCGCTGACAAGCAAGGCACGACCAAGCGCGCTGCGTTGGCGCTGCCCTCCACTGAGGGTGATTCCGCGTTCGCCGACCAATGTCTCGAAGCCATCGGGAAAGCCCTTGATGTCATCGAGCAAACGGGCTTGCTCTGCAGCCGCTTCCACCCTGCTGAGAGCTGCATCCGGTTCGCCGTAGCGAAGGTTGTCCGCGAGCGTGTTGGTGAACAGAAATCCTTCCTGCGGAACCATGGCGATGCTTTGACGCAAGTCGCTAAGGGGCAGCTGGGTGATATCGATGCCATCCAGGAACAGTTGGTTCTGCTCCACTGGAATCATGCGTCCAAAGGTTCTGGCGAGCGTGGTTTTTCCGCAGCCAACGGCGCCGACCACGGCAACCAGCTCACCAGCCTCAATGGTGAAGTCGAGGTCATGCAATGTGGCCTGTTCTGCACCGTCGTAACGAACGTTGAGACCCCGAGCCTCCAGGCGTCCTTGCATGGCTGGAGCATGGTCCGGCCGCTCGATTGCGTTGTCGTCGGTGATTTGAGGTTGTCGCTGCAGCAGCTGTTCCACCCGTTCCAGGCTGACCTGACCCACCTGAAAGGTGTTGAGTGTGAAACCCAGGAGGGCTGTCGGGAAGACCAGCAATTGGATGTAAAGGATCAGAGCGATCAGACCACCAGGGGTCAGGTCTCCAGTTGCGAGCTTCCCACTGCCCAATGCGATCAGCAGAAGCAGAGAGATCTGCGAGATTCCCTCGAGGAGCGGGAAGAGGGTGCTGCGGGTTCGGCCCAGTTCAATCGCACTGTCGCGATAGCTGCGGTTGCGGTCCTGAAAAGCCGAGAGTTCAGCAGCTTCCTGCCCGTAGATCTTGATGGCTCCGATGCCGGAAAGGTCTTCCTGGACCAGTTCACTCAGCCCTGCAAGGGCCTCCTGTTGCCGGCGCTGCTGTCGCATCATGCGCCGACCAAACAGTCGCACTGAGCCCAGCATCACCGGGTAAGGACTGATGACGGCCAGGGTCAACCAGGGATCGATCGCCAGCATCGACGGCAGATACAGCCCATAGACCAGCACGATGTTGGTGAGACTCAAGACGGCAAAACCAAGCAGCCGTCGGATGTTCTCCACGTCGCTGGTGGCGCGGCTAATCACTTCGCCGCTTCCGGTGGTCTGAACCCAGGCGGGTTCCTGTCGGAGCATGTGATCAAACAGACGTTGGCGGAGCTCCACTTCCACCTGTCGTCCCACCCCAAAGATGAGCTGCCGTGAGAGCAGACGAATCACTCCCATGATTGTTGCGAGAACCACGATCCATCCCGCCTGGCGCAGGATGACCTCGTAGGAAAAGCCCTCCTGGAGCTCGTCGATCACCTTCATGACTTCCCTTGGGATCGTCATGCCGAGGACGTTCACGATCACCAGCGCGATACCCCCGACCAGAACCGTCTTGCGATGCGGCCTCAGATAACGGCCGATCAAATCGAGGCGGAAGGTCGCCATACACCAGCGTTGGGGAGGTCAACCTAGGAAGTCGACGACACCGTCCCGCGCTTGTGTCTTGAGGGAGACGGAATGATGCCGTGTGGCTGAAATTTGGCACCCTGCCGGGGACGCCCGCTGTTGCGTCACCCCGGGGGCTGGCCGGCATCGGCTCACCTGAGTGATATTGGATCTGTCCCCATCACCCAGCCCGGAGTGCCTTGCACCCGGGCTTTTTTGTCTTCACCCCTCGATGACCTCTTCAACTGTCTCGTGGTCCGCCCTGCTGGAGACCGTCATCCAGGGGCAAAATCTGTCGTCAGACCAGGCAACAGCCCTGATGCAGGCCTGGCTGTCGGAAGCCCTGACCCCTGTGCAAACAGGCGCCTTTCTTGCTGCACTTCGCTCCAAGGGCATGGTGGCGGATGAACTGGCCGCCATGGCCTCGGTCCTGCGAGAGGCCTGTCCTCTCCCCTGTCCCCGGCCGGATCTCCCCATGGTGGATACCTGTGGAACCGGCGGTGATGGAGCCGACACCTTCAACATCTCGACTGCGGTGGCCTTCACGGCTGCGGCCTGTGGAGTTCCCATCGCCAAACACGGCAACCGCAGTGCCAGTGGCAAGGTCGGTTCAGCCGATGTTCTGGAAGGGTTGGGCCTGGAACTGAAAGCACCGCCCGCCACCGTGGTCGATGCCATCAACGCAGCCGGTGTCACCTTCCTTTTTGCACCGGCTTGGCACCCCGCTCTGGTCAATCTGGCGCCGTTACGCCGCAGCCTGGGCATCCGCACGGTGTTCAACCTTTTAGGGCCTCTGGTGAATCCGCTCCGCCCGGATGCCCAGGTGCTGGGTGTTGCTCGTGACGACCTGCTGGATCCGATGGCTGGTGCCCTGCAACGGCTCGGTCTGCGGCGGGCCGTTGTGGTGCATGGTGCAGGCGGGCTGGATGAAGCGTCCCTCGCCGGACCGAACCAGATCAGGCTGATCGACAGCGGTTCGATCCGCTCTCAGCTCCTCTCCCCCGAGGATCTGGGTTTGAAGACAGCTCCCCTCGATGCCCTGCGAGGGGGAGAGCTTGACGACAACCAGCGGATCCTCGCTGATGTTCTTGCCGGAGCAGGAACCGAAGCCCAGCGGGATGTGGTGGCGCTCAATACGGCGCTGGTGCTGTGGTCTGCAGGCCTGGAGGACGATCTCAGTCAAGGCGCGCGCCGTGCACTGGATGCCATGGCGGCTGGTGAGCCCCTCCAGCGACTGGAGCGGCTCAAAACGAGCCTGTCCCGTCGAAATGGACAATGAATGGTGAAGACCACCGCTCGATTGGCTTGATGTCGGAGTCCTCTGCAGCGCAGGCACATCTCGTTCTGGCGGATGGGACCGTGCTCACGGGCCATGGTTTCGGCCATCGCGGTGCCGTGATCGGAGAAGTGGTCTTCAACACCGGCATGACCGGCTACCAGGAGGTGCTCACCGATCCCAGCTACGACGGTCAGTTGGTCACCTTTACCTACCCGGAACTGGGCAACACCGGAGTCAATTCCGATGACCAGGAGGCGGATCAGCCCCACGCCCGTGGCGTGATCGCACGGCAGCTCGCTCCGTTGCACAGCAACTGGCGCAGCCAGGACTCTCTGGAGGACTGGATGCGGTCCCATCAGGTGGTGGGCATCGCTGGTGTCGATACCCGTGCACTGGTGCGTCACCTCAGGGAAGGTGGTGCGATGAATGGGGTGATCTGCAGCGACGGCCGCCAGCCCCATGAGCTCATTGACCTTGTGCGGGATGCTCCCTCAATGGAGGGTCTCAACCTGGCCAATGCGGTTAGCACCCGTTCGACTTACACCTGGACAGATCCCTGCCGCGTCAGTTTTGACCAGCGGGTTCGTTCCCGAGGAAACGCCACTCCCTATCGGGTGGTGGCTGTGGACTTCGGCATCAAGCGCGCGATTTTGGATCGTTTGGTGGCCCATGGCTGCCAGGTGACCGTTGTTCCAGCAGACAGTGATCTGGCCAGCGTGCTTGCCCATCAACCCGACGGTGTTTTTCTCTCCAACGGTCCCGGAGATCCGTCGTCCGTGACATCGGGGATTGCCTTGGCGAAGCAATTGCTGGAGAGCACCGATCTACCGCTGTTCGGGATCTGCCTCGGCCATCAAATTCTTGGGCTGGCCCTCGGTGGTTCCACTTACAAACTTAATTACGGTCATCGAGGACTCAACCATCCCTGTGGAACGACGGGACAGGTTGAAATCACCAGTCAGAACCACGGCTTTGCCCTGGATGCCGCCACGCTGGACCCTGAGCAGGTCGAGGTCACCCACCTCAATCTCAATGACCGAACCGTGGCGGCCATGGCCCATCGCCATAAGCCTGTGTTCGGGGTCCAGTACCACCCTGAGGCCAGCCCGGGTCCCCATGACGCTGACCATCACTTCGGCCGTTTCGTCACGCTCATGTCAGATCGTCGGTCCTGAGGTGGTTTTGACTGAGGGATCTACCTAAGCTTTGCCGAACACGTCGGAGGCTTGGTTCCATCAGCGAACTTCAACGCCTAACTGTCTCTCTTCGAGGCGGTTTTGAGCATCTTGATGGTGGACTGGTTCTTCACTTCACCGGTCAGCTTGACGCGTATTCGGAGAAGCAATTCATCGATTACGTCAGTGATGTGCTGAAGGCCAATCAACTGCCGATCGTTCTCGATCTGAGCAAGATTGATTTCATTGATTCCTCCGGTCTGGGCGCTCTGGTCCAGATCGCGAAGCTCTGCAAGGACGCCAAGCGTTCGCTTCATGTGGTCGGCAACACCCGGGTCAACCAGACCGTGAAGTTGGTCCGTCTTGAACAGTTCCTCCATCTCGTCGATGATCTTCCGACTGCCTTAAGTCAGATCGCCGCTTGAGTCACTGGATTCGTCGTCAGGTTCCGTCGTCATCGTCGGAGTCCATTGGTCCGTTGCAACTGGCCTGGATTGGAGATGCGGTCTGGGAACTGCATCAGCGCCTTCGCTTGGGTCAACGTCCTGGCAAGGCGGACGCTCTCCATAAAGCCGTCGTGGCCGAGGTTTGCGCAGATGCCCAGGCCACAGCCCTCGACCGGTTGCTGCCAATCCTCGATGCACAGGAGGAGGACCTGGTCCGTCGAGGGCGCAACAGTGCCGGTCGTGGTCCTCGTCGCGCCGATGCGGCTATCTATGGGAAGGCCACAGGGTTTGAGACAATGGTTGGCTGGCTGTTTTTAAACAATCCAGCTCGGCTGGCTGATCTGTTGGATCACTTAGAGAACGCCGGGGCCCCATCGCCAACGTCATCCCGTAACCCATGACCCCTCGTTTTGAACGTCGTTCCGGCGCACCGTCTCGTGGCGGGCGCTCGGGCGCCGGCGGTCGATTCCCCGACGCTGGAGGGGGAGGACGTGGCGATCGCCGCCGGCCAGGTGGTGGTTCACGCCCTGAATCCTCCTGGCGTGGCAACGACGGCCCGCGCAAAAGCTTCCGCCCCCGTGGCGACGACTCCGCACAACGGTCCGACTGGTCTCGTTCCGGAGACGACGCGAGGGGCCGGGACCGCGGTCGCAGTCGCGGACGGATCGATGGTGGTCGTTTTGAGGGTGGCCGCAATGAGGGTTACCGGTCCGATCGTGGTGGTCCTCAAACGGGTCGTCGCTTTGGTCGGGATCAGTCACGTCCAGGGGGTGATCGACCCAGATCACCGCGCTCCGGAGCGGGTTCGTCCTATGAGCGCCGTCGTTTTGCTGACGACCGTCGCCCACCGAGTTCCCGTCAGACCGAGGTCAGGGCACCGGAAGCCTCGGCCGCGACACCCCCGCCGGACGATCTGATCTGGGGGCGCCATGCCTCTCAGGCGGCCCTCGAGTCCGGTCGTCCGATCCATCGGATCTGGTGCACGTCGGAGATGCGCAGTGCCTCCAAGTTCCTGCAACTGCTCAGGGATGCCAAAGCGTCTGGAGTCCTTGTCGAAGAAGTCACCTGGGCCCGTCTTGGCCAGATCACGGGTGGTTCCGTGCACCAGGGCATCGCCCTCCAGACCGCTGCCGCTGAGACTCTGGATCTCGATGGCTTGATTCAGGGCTGCTCCGAACTGGGTGAACCTCCCCTGCTCCTGGCCCTTGACGGTGTCACCGACCCGCACAATCTCGGAGCTGTCGTGCGTTCGGCGGAGGCCATGGGTGCCCATGGTGTCGTCCTCCCGCAGCGCCGCAGTGCTGGCCTCACCGGCTCCGTGGCCAAGGTGGCCGCAGGTGCCCTTGAGCACATGCCTGTGGCTCGGGTGGTGAACCTGAACCGGTCGCTCGAGAAGCTCAAGGACGCCGGTTATCGGGTGATCGGACTGGCGGCTGAGGGCGATGTCACCCTTCCGGACGTCGATCTCGAGGGCCCTCTCGTGCTGGTCACGGGCTCGGAGGATCAGGGCTTGTCATTGCTGACACGACGTCACTGTGACCAGCTCGTCAGGATTCCGCTGCGTGGAATCACTCCCAGCCTCAATGCATCGGTCGCGACCGCCCTCTGCGTCTATGAGATTGCGCGACGGGGCTGGATGAAAGACATCCACGGTCAGGCACCATCGCCCCCGATCAGTCGTCCCCGCACCCAGACCGAGTCAGCCTCTGACGCTGCTGATCAGGACACCGAGGTGGCCGTTGTTTCAGTGCCGCGCGAAGAGATTGACCTGTCCATGACGGTGGACTCCAGTCAGGACGCGCCGGTTCATTTTGATGAAAGCGTCCAGCTTTCCTCCTGATCAGCTGCTTTTTGGCCTGATCAGGTCAAAATGAATCTGAGTGCAGATCCACTATGAGTGCCGTCATCCGTCCTCTGCGCAGTCTGGCCAATGGCTTCGGTCTGGCCTGGTGGGCTCGCGTGGAGACGACGGCCCCCGATGTGACGTACTGGTTCGGCCCTTTCATCACCCGTGCCGGCCTGGAGCGTGAGTTGGACAGTTTCCTTGCGGATATCCGCTCGGAAGCCCCTGGATCCATCGACCATGCTGTTTTGAGGACCCGCCGCAGTGAACCCCTGACGATTGATCGTCAGGGCTGACCGGGCAGCTGATAGCGTCGCTCCTGCAGCGGTTTGCGGCTCAATGACCATCAGCGCGTGGCGTCATCAGCTCCTGAATGGCGACGTCTCGGCCCGGGAGCTGGTGGATCAGCACCTTGATCGCATTCAAGCCGTTGAGCCCCAACTCAATGCGTTTGTCGAGGTCACCGCCGAACGTGCACGGGCCGATGCGGATCGGATCGACGCGTCGCGATCTGCGGGAGAGCCTCTCGGGCCGCTTGCAGGGATTCCACTGGCCATCAAGGACAATCTCTGCACCAAAGGGGTCACCACCACCTGCTCGAGCCGGATGCTCAAGGGATTCATTCCTCCCTATGAGTCCGCTGCGACCGAGCGTCTTTGGGACGCCGGTGCGGTGCTCGTGGGCAAAACCAACCTCGACGAATTCGCGATGGGGGGATCCACGGAGACCTCCGCGTTCGGTCGGACCAGCAACCCCTGGAATCTCGACCATGTCCCTGGGGGCAGCTCCGGCGGCAGCGCCGCTGCCGTCGCCGCCGGCCAATGCCTGGCCTCCCTGGGCTCAGATACCGGAGGGTCGATTCGTCAGCCCGCGTCGTTCTGCGGGGTCGTCGGACTGAAGCCCACCTACGGCCGCGTCAGCCGTTGGGGTCTGGTGGCGTTCGCGAGTTCCCTTGATCAGATCGGTCCATTTGCGCCGTCGGTGGCGGATACCGCGGAACTTCTTCAGGTCATCGCTGGCCATGACAGCAGGGATTCCACCTGTCTGACAGCGGAGGTTCCCGATTACAGCGCTGGGCTGAATCAATCGATTAAGGGACTCAAGGTCGGCCTGATCAAGGAATGTTTTGAGGCGAATGGCCTCGATCCTGAGGTCAAACGATCGGTCGAGGCATCAGCGACGCAACTCCAGGCCCTCGGGGCTGAGCTCGTTGAGGTCAGCTGCCCACGCTTCACCGATGGCATTGCCACTTACTACGTGATTGCGCCCTCTGAGGCCTCAGCCAATCTCGCCCGCTACGACGGCGTTAAATACGGCTATCGGGCTGAAGATGCGGAGAGTCTGGCGGCCATGACCGCCCGAAGTCGGGCCGAAGGGTTTGGTGCTGAGGTGCAGCGACGGATCCTGATCGGCACCTATGCCCTGTCAGCCGGTTACGTCGATGCCTACTACAAGAAGGCTCAGCAGGTCCGCACTTTGATCCGTCGCGATTTTGATGCGGCCTTCAGCCAGGTGGATGTTCTGCTGACACCGACTGCCCCGACTCCCGCATTCAAGGCTGGAGCCCACGCGGATGATCCCCTTGCGATGTACCTGGCGGACTTGCTCACGATTCCCGTGAACCTGGCCGGTCTCCCATCCATCAGCCTGCCGTGTGGGTTCAGCAGCAGTGGGTTACCGATCGGTGTGCAGTTGATCGGCAATGTTCTCGACGAAGCCACGATCCTCCAGGTGGCTCATCAGTACGAGCAGGCCGCCAACATCATGGCCTCACGGCCTGAGGCACCACTGGCTGTCTGAGCGGAAGCACTAGATCCGGTGTTTCGCTGCGTTGGCGACACTGGATCTTGCGTTCGGTTCTAGGCTGGGGACATGGCATTCGTCCCCCTTCACAACCACAGCGACTACAGCCTCCTGGATGGCGCCTCGCAGTTGCCCGCCATGGTTGAGCGGGCCAAAGAGCTTGGAATGCCGGCTCTGGCGCTCACCGATCACGGTGTCATGTATGGCGCGATTGAGCTGCTGAAGCTGTGTAAGGGGGCTGGGGTCAAGCCGATCATCGGCAATGAGATGTACGTCATCAATGGATCGATTGATGATCCTCAGCCCAAGAAAGAGAAGAGATACCACCTGGTTGTTCTGGCGAAGAATGCCACCGGATATCGCAACCTCGTCAAACTGACCAGCATCAGCCACCTGCGTGGGATGCGTGGACGTGGCATCTTTTCTCGCGCGTGCATCGACAAACACCTGCTTCAGCAGTACAGCGAGGGTCTGATCATTGCCACCGCTTGCCTCGGCGGCGAAATTCCTCAGGCCATCCTGCGCGGTCGTCCCGACGTCGCCCGTGATGTGGCCCGTTGGTATCAACAGATCTTCGGCGGGGATTTCTATCTCGAAATACAGGATCACGGATCACCGGAGGATCGCATCGTCAATGTCGAGATTGCGCGCATTGCGCAGGAACTCAATATCGATCTGATTGCGACCAATGATGCCCATTATCTGACGAAACAGGATGTTGAGGCGCACGATGCCCTGCTCTGTGTCTTGACGGGTAAGTTGATCTCCGACGAAAAACGACTTCGTTACACCGGAACGGAATACATCAAGTCGGAAGAGGAGATGATGCGGCTCTTCGCTGATCATCTTGATGCATCAACGGTCAAACAAGCTGTCTTAAATACCAGTGAAGTCGCTGACAAAGTCGAGGATTACGACATTCTTGGGCACTACCAGATGCCCCGATTCCCGATTCCAGATGGGCATGATGCCGTTTCGTACCTCAGCCACGTCACAGATCAAGGCTTGCGGCAACGTCTCTCGTTGTCTGACGACGACACAATCGATCCGATTTATGCCGATCGGCTCGCCCATGAATTGAAGATCATGGAGCAGATGGGATTCCCAACCTATTTTTTGGTGGTTTGGGATTACATCCGCTTTGCCCGGGAGAATCAAATTCCAGTGGGGCCCGGCCGAGGATCTGCCGCGGGTTCCTTGGTGGCCTATGCCTTGGGAATTACCAATATTGACCCTGTCAGCAATGGTTTGCTGTTTGAACGCTTTCTGAATCCAGAAAGAAAATCAATGCCTGATATCGACACTGACTTCTGCATTGAGAGACGCGGAGAAGTGATCGATTACGTGACTGAGCGCTATGGCGAAGAAAAAGTTGCTCAGATCATCACGTTCAACCGTATGACCTCTAAAGCGGTGTTGAAGGATGTGGCACGGGTGCTGGATATTCCCTATGGAGATGCTGATCGTCTGGCCAAACTCATTCCTGTGGCTCGCGGAAAGCCAGCCAAGTTGAAAGTCATGATCAGTGACGATTCACCGAATCCTGACTTCAAGGAAAAATACGACAACGACCCCATTGTCAAACGATGGGTTGACATGGCGATTCGCATCGAGGGCACCAATAAAACGTTTGGTGTCCATGCGGCCGGTGTGGTGATCGCGGCTGATCCGCTCGATGAACTCGTCCCACTGCAACGCAACAACGATGGGCAGGTGATTACCCAGTACTTCATGGAAGATGTGGAGTCGATGGGGTTACTCAAGATGGACTTCTTGGGCCTGAAAAATCTCACCATGATCGATAAGACCCTTGAACTGGTGGAAGTCAGTTGTGGGGAGCGCATTGATCCAGACAAGCTGCCAGCAGAAGATCCTGAAACCTTTGCTCTTCTGGCGCGTGGTGATCTTGAAGGGATCTTTCAGTTGGAATCCAGTGGAATGCGGCAGATTGTCCGGGATCTGAAACCGTCTTCTCTGGAGGATATTTCGTCGATCCTTGCGTTGTATCGACCTGGTCCGTTGGATGCAGGTTTGATTCCAAAGTTCATCAACCGCAAGCATGGTCGTGAGGCCATTGATTTCGCCCATGCCACGTTGGAGCCCATCCTTGCTGAGACCTACGGAATCATGGTCTACCAAGAACAGATCATGAGAATTGCTCAGGACTTAGCGGGTTATTCACTTGGGGAAGCCGATCTGCTGCGTCGGGCGATGGGTAAGAAAAAAGTTTCCGAGATGCAGAAGCATCGTGGACTGTTTGTTCAAGGGGCCTCCTCACGTGGTGTCGCCGAGTCCGTCGCCGATGAACTCTTTGATCAGATGGTGTTATTCGCGGAGTACTGTTTCAACAAGAGCCATTCCACAGCCTATGGCGCTGTCACGTATCAGACGGCCTATCTGAAGGCACATTTTCCTGTCGCTTATATGGCGGCACTGTTGACCGTGAATGCGGGCAGTGCCGATAAGGTCCAGCGTTACATCTCCAATTGCAATGCCATGGGCATCGAGGTGATGCCCCCGGATGTCAACGCATCTCGAATCGATTTCACCCCCCAGGGTGACCGGATTCTCTTCGGGCTGTCTGCAGTCCGGAATCTCGGAGATGGCGCGATCTGCCAACTGATTGCCTCAAGGGAGGCCGACGGCCCATTTGCATCGCTCGCTGAGTTGTGTGACCGACTTCCCTCCTCCGTTCTCAACAGACGCGGACTCGAGTCCTTGATTCATTGCGGCGCGATGGATGCCCTCGAGCCATCGGCCAATCGAGCCCAGTTGATGGCAGACCTTGATTTGTTACTGGACTGGGCATCGTCACGGGCGAAGGATCGTGAAAGCGGCCAGGGCAATTTGTTTGATTTGATGTCTGCGTCGACCGGCTCCGATGATGCATCGTCAGATCTGAGTCTGGCGCCGAAGGCGGCACCAGTGAGTGATTACCCCCCCACTGAAAAACTCAGATTGGAAAAAGAGCTGGTTGGGTTCTATCTGTCCGATCACCCTCTGAAGCAGCTTGACCCTTCAGCACGTCTTCTGGCTCCGATCGGTCTGAGCTCTCTTGAGGAACAGCCGGATAAGGCCAAGGTCAGTGCCATTGCCATGGTTTCGGAGTACCGCCAGGTGACAACGAGGAAGGGTGACCGTATGGCGATCCTTCAGTTGGAAGATCTCACGGGGAGCTGTGAGGCTGTGGTGTTTCCCAAAAGCTATGCCCGACTCTGTGACCACCTGATGGCTGAAGCCCGACTCCTGATCTGGGCAGCTGTTGACCGACGCGATGAGAGAGTGCAATTGATCGTGGATGACTGCCGTGCGATCGACGACCTCGAGATCCTGCTCGTGGAGCTGTCTCCGGATCGCGCGGCTGACATCGCCATTCAGCACAAATTACGGGAGTGCCTTCAGAAGCACCGGCCCGAACGCGAGGAACTCGGCGTCAAAGTGCCGGTTGTCGCCGAGGTCCGTCAAGACACATCTGTTCGCTATGTCCGACTTGGGCCTCAATTCTGCGTTCGTGACGCATCAGCGGCACTCGAAAGTCTCACCGCTGAATCGTTCTCTGCAAGGACATCTGCGCGAATGATTCCCCATTGAGCCGCATCCGCGGGCTTAGGCCGGCTCAAGACTTGCTTTGCTTCTGTGCTCGGATGGACTCTTTCATCCGTTGCAGATTCGGTTTGACGTTCTCCAGACCCAGCAACGTTCCATTGTCGTTCTCCCAGCTGGCGGAGAGAACGCCGTAACTGAGGCCGGCTAATCCAAGAAGAAAAAAGAAGCCTGAGGTCGCCAGAGTGACACCCGGAGCAATGTCTGCGATTCCTCGGGTCATCAGCACATAACTCAGCACAAAAACCCCCATCCCTGCAAAGGATGGGAGTCCAGTGAAGACAGCAACCCGGCGTGCCATGCGATTGGCAACAGGCTTAGGGATTGCTTCCTGACGAACGGCTTGTTGTGAGCGTCGCTGCTGCGAACTCTGACCCTGCACCTTGGGGCTCGATTTCGGCTCAAAGGGAAGGGACTGACGTTGATCCGCCATGCAATCCGGGGAAGATCCAGAGATTCTGACGGGAAACGATCAGCCGCGGATGCCGAGCTTGGAGATGATGTCCGTGTAGCGCTGTTCGCTCTTGTTGCGCATGTAGCTGAGCAGGCGCTTGCGGCGTCCAATCATCTTCAGCAGGCCCTGACGCGATGAGAAGTCGTGCTTGTTCTGCTGCAGGTGTCCGCTGAGGCGATTGATGCGCTCGCTGAGCATGGCCACCTGGACTTCCGCGGAACCGGTGTCGGTGCCATGGGTCTGGTGAGCGTTGATCAGCTGCTGCTTTTCAGTGGTATCGAGCGACATGCGTTAGGTGCCGGACCCTGACGGTTCAAACAACCACTTTACCGGGTGACGGGCCCCGCTCCTTTAGCCGGCCTGGCGACTGAGCCATTGCAGACATTGCTTCAGCCAAGCCTCCAGATCATCAGGTTTCGGCCGCTCATTGTCGTTCTGATCGTGTACAGCACGCAGGGCTCGACGAATTTCCAGATCCTCGTAACCCAGGGACGCCAGCGTCTGCTCAACCTCGCTCAGCTGCTTTTGTTGTTCGTCATCGTGGGGGTCTGGCAGGCCTTCAACCAACGACAAACCAGGTTGCTGATCATCCAGTCCGGTCAACGCGGTGCGCAATTCAACGGCGAGGCGCTCTGCCGTCCGTTTACCAACCCCTTGGGCCTTGGACAGTCTGCGCAGGTCGCCTGCGGTGATCGCACGAATCAATTCGCTCAATCCACAGTCCTGAAGCAGCGCCAGGCCAACCTGGGGGCCGACCCCACTCACACTGATCAGCCGACGGAATAACTCCCGCTCGTTCTTGTCGGCAAAGCCATAGAGAACGGTGGCATCCTCCCGTTGCGTGTGGTGGATCCAGAGCTCAACGGTCTCACCATTGGCCAACCGACCCTGCAGTCGTGGGGTGAGTTGGATCTCATATCCAACTCCTGCACAATTCAGGACAACTCCGGCCTTTGCTCCCTGAGACCATGAGTCCAGGACTGTTCCCTGCAGCCACCCGATCATGAAGCCTGCGATCGACCCATCCATGGTGCACGACCAGCCTGATCAGATGCCGATGTCCGGTTTCCGACGATCTCTGCGTGGTGTGGTCGGCTGGCTGATCAGCCTCCTGCTCGCTGTTGGACTGGTCTCCTGTTCTCCAAGTTCAGGGCCACCGAGATCGGTGGTGCTCGATGCGCTGTCGCTTCAGATTGAATTAACGCAGACGTCCATCGCCCAGAGTCTGGATCTACCTCCCATGTCGGGGCATCCGAAGGTCAGTCGGGTCAGGATCGAGGACCAGGGAACGATCAAAATCGACGGACGTCGTGGAATGCACCTCCAGGGTCAATTCGATTGGCAGTTGCCGGGTGATCGTTTCCAGGTCGACAGTCCTTTTGATCTGTATCTCGAGCAAGGAGAAAAACAACAGAGCTGGCGACTGGCACAGCCTGCCTCCGCTCAGACAGGCCCCGGGGAGGATCAACGCTGGCTGACCTATCCACTTCCCCTGAGCTGAATCATTTCAAGCTATGCCAGGAGGCGTTCGATCACTTGACGGTGCGTGTGATTCTGCCAAAATTTTTAGTGAATAGGAAGCCGACGTGACACCGGAAATTCTTCGATTGATACCAATGGCGGCGCTGATCATCATTGGTTGTTTTGGGCTGCTTTCGTCAAAAAATATCCTTACATCCCTTTTCTCTCTCGATGTCATTGATACAGCGACCATCAGTATTTTTGTTCTGATTGCAGCCGGTCATGGTTCGCAAACTCCAATTGTGAGTTCTTTTCGTTACGACGCTTATTCAGACCCCTATCCACAGGCCATCATTCTCACAGCCATTGTGATCGGTTTTGCGACTCAGGCTCTGCTTTGTTCTGTGGCCTTGCGTCTTGGACGATCATCTCCACTTCTTCGGTACAAAGACCTGGAGCGTTGATTGGGATGCCAACTGAAATTCTTCTCACCGGTCTGATATTTCTCCCTGCGGTCTTCGGTTTCGCAGGTTGTGTCTTTCCGAGGCTCTTCCTCTGGCTATCAGGCCTACTTCTCCTTTCCTATTCCTACCTGGCCTGGAGTTTCAATCGTCAGGGTTTGGATCTCTCCTATCGCTTGGTGGGTGTTGGTGGGATCGAGTTCTCCTGGGACTCCTACAGTTTTCCAATGATTTTCGGGGCATGCATTGCCCTGCTGATCACGTTTTCGTTGTTTTCCTCCCGCTTCAGTCACTATTTCTACCAGATCTGCATGGTGCTTCTGACAGCACTCATCATTTCATTCACCACTGTCGATCTTGTCAGTCTCTTTATTGCTCTTGAGCTGACTGGTTTTTCCGCTTTTCTGTTGATTGCGGACCGCAACGATGATCGTTCACTTTTTAATGCTTTCCAGTATCTGATCGGCGGTGGGCTTGCCATGTTGATCTATTTGGTTGGTGTCGTTCAAGCATTTACATTTTCCGGTAGTTTCCTTCTCGTCGATTTGGTGAAAGCACCACCAACGGCGATTTGTTTGATTATTGCTGGACTTCTGACCAAGGCCGGCGTCTTTCTCTGCGGGCTCTGGGTCCCAAACATCTATTCCTATGCCAACTGCCAGTCAGCCTCGATTTTGTCCGGTTGCGTGACCTGCGCTGGTATCGCCCCCATTGCCCGATTGAGCCAAGCTCTATCGCCGATCGCTGAATCAATGGTGGTTGTTGGCGTTCTCAGCGGCGTGATTGCCGCAGGATATGCCGTGTTCGAACGTGAGAGTGGTCGAGCTCTGGGCTGGAGTTCAGTCTCTCAGCTCGGTTTAGCGATGTTGTCACCGTCCTATGCCTGCCTCTATGCGATGCAGCATGGAATCTGTAAGGCGCTGTTGTTCTCAACCCTCCATGCTGATGATCGTCACAATTCCAATCCTCACCATGTCAGTGAGCATGGATCAGGTCTTTCGTCGCAACAACGATCAACATCGGAATTGCTCAGAGTTGTTGTCTTTTGTCTGGCATCGTTGTCCATCATGGGTTTTCCGCTTCTAGCGGGTTTCATGACAAAAAATTTGTTGAAATATGACTTGCCTTATCAGGCAGATATTATTTTTACAACATCAGCTCTTTTGACCTCAACTGTCTATGCCAGGTTGATTTATGATCGACTTAAAGATTATAGGGCTCATCTTAAAGAATATCCTTTCTCTCTCGCAAAATTCTCTGAAAATCTCTCTTATTTCCCGAACATAGCTTTAATTGCGTCGGCAGTCTTTCTGATTGGTTTTGCTGTTCAGGATTTTGAGCTGTATACATATTCAAATATTGAATCCGCAATTGTCTCGGCGATTATTGGAGTCATTATGTTTATTTCTGTTCAAGGCATTCAGGCGAACGATTTTGTTAAGCCTGTCACAAAAACAATTGATCTTGTTGGTGCACCGTTCTTGGTTGCTGCCCTTCTTCTCGCCAATCTTCTGTACTTCAAGATCTGATGACGAACTTCATCCGCTATCTCTTGACAGTTGGTTTCAAGCTGCTGTGTTGGTTTCTGATTACTGGAAGCTTGCAGACTGCCAACCTTATTCTGGGATTAATCCTTTGTGTGATTTTGCCTCCAGGTTCTTACAAGAATCTCAAAATCAAAGCTCTCTTGCCTGAAATTATTAATTCATTGTCCTTGCCTTTCCTCATGATTAAGGAAAGTTTTGAACTGATGATGATACAAAATCCGCAGGATGTGTTCGTAGAAGAAGAGGCGAGCCACCACGCTCGCCAGGGATCAGTTTTTGCTGGTTTTCTTGACCTCTTCCGAATTACGTTTACTCCAATGTCTCTTGTGACACGACGTTTAAGCCGTTCGCAGTGGAGAGTCCATGTCGTTAAAGAGGCAGCGAGTCTCGACGATCAGAAGGGGATGAGCTCATGAATCCAGTTAATTACCAGTTCTTGGATCTTTCGCAGTATGTCTTCGTCTACTGCATGCTTTTAATCAGCTTTATCCCCCTTGCCGCGATTGCAAGATCGAAGGACACGCCGACAAGGATTGCTGTGGCCTCAAGCTTCAGCACAAAGCTCGCCATGATGATTCTTGTTTTTGGAATTTATCGAGGTGACTGGATGATCGGTTGTATTGGCGCTTTTGTTCTAATTGTTGGTGATGCTGGGATGCTGATCCTGTCTTTGATGGAGATGGATCTCTGATGGAACTTATAGTCCTCCTGCCGATCATTGAGATGTCTCTCATGATTCTTGGCTTGATCTTCTGGATGTGGGGAACACTCCCGATTCTCAATAAAAAGCATAGTCTTTTCTATAAGCTGCATACGCTCACAGTTTCTGACACTGTGGGTTCTCTTTGCATGTTGCTTGCAATGGTGATTCACGCACCTCAAAATTGGGTTCTAATTCTGACTGCGGCAATTTCTTTGTCTTTATGGAATACATTCTTCAGCTATGTTTTGGGTGGAGCGGCTGAAAAACAATGACAGCACTTGACTATTCTTCCGTCTTTTTAATCTTACCCCTGGAGATCCTCCTTCCTTTGTTGGGTATCTTGCTGATTCGTTCAGCCTCTCCAACAAACGGACTGATTTATCGATCCTTTCTTGGAAGCATTGCGGCATTACTTTATGCAGGTGTTGGTGCTCCTGATGTGGCCTTGACTGAGGTCTTAATCGGTACTTTGCTTTCGACACTTCTTTATATTGTCACCATTCGTTCGTGCTATACCGTCGTCTTGATTCAAGATAAGTCCTCACCACCTCCAAAAGATGTCTGGGATAATTTGCTGAATGTTTTTGAGGAATTGCACCTGAAGGCGACGAAAAAAGATTTTGTTGATTCTCGTGATATTCCTCTGGAGCGTGTCTTTGCAGAGTGCATCGGTCGCTCAGGCTCTCCCCATGCCTTCATTCGTAATAACACTCTTTATGTCGAGTCCGATATTCTTAGGCAGGAGATTATTACGTCATCTGCTTATAAAACGAATCCGTTCCTTGAATCTGTCGTCACTTTGAAGCCTGGAGGTCAAGCATGAAAGGTTCGATGTCCCTCTTTTCAGCAGACCGGCTGAAGTCGATGGCCTATCTGATTGCAGTCATCATTGTGATGGTGATGCTGCTCTTTTCTGATGCCGATGTGCCTGAACGCGATACTGAAGTGATCGTCAACTACCTCTCAGACTTCACCAATATTCCCAATACGGTTACTTCAGTCATTCTTGGCACGCGTTTGTTCGACACCATTGGTGAGGTGACTGTTTTCACGATTGCAGGCTTGGGCGTCAAAATTCTTCTTCATGATGAAAAAGAAGAATCTGAACTGGTTGCAGTCCGAGAGCCAACACTGGTGATGTTGCTGGATCTTGCAGCAATTTTGACTGCATTCCTTGCCGTTGATCTTGCGATCAAAGGTCATCTCACCCCTGGAGGAGGCTTTGCTTCAGGTGTTTCGGGAGCCACCTCCATCACCTTGCTGATGGTGACAGGTCGTCTTAAACAGGTTGAACGTTTTTATTTCCAGTCCAATTCTGCGGCATTGGAAAAATTTGCAGTGATTTGTTTTGTGTTGACTTCTTTGGCCACGTTTGTTGGCTTTGTTGACCCCCAGTCGGTTTTTGCCACAATTCCTCCTCAGGTTTACCTACCCGCACTCAATATTATTGCTGCTTTAAAAGTCACGATCGGTTCTTGGTCCATCCTTCGTATCTTTATTCTTTCAAGAGGACTGATGTAAGTAAGAGATATGGATTTCTACGAATCCGATCATTGGTATTTCGGAGATTATCGCGGAGGTTTGCCCGGTAAAAACTACTCCGCATTACTTTATGTCGTTATTGCTCTTCTCTTGGTTCAGATCGCCTTGACGACTGAGCACACCCTTCAGGTTAAATCTGTCACAATCTGGCTTGATTTTGCTCTGAATATCATTGAGATATTTTTTATTGGTGACTATATTGGCAAGCTGATTAATACTTGGTCAAAGTCAGAATACTCGCCAAGTTATATCCTGCCAATATTCTTTTTGCGCCCAGCTGTTGCCGATCTCGCTGTCCTGATGATTCTGGTGACCCAGAAGTTTGATAATGATTCTTTGGTTGTTATCGGCTCGTATCTGATAAAAATGTCCGTTTCGATTTATTATTCAAGTTTTCGGCGTATTCTTGATCGCATTTCTTTTATATTGACCGATGCTCCTGCGCACACATTTTTTCCTGTTGTGCTGCTCACGATCGTCACCTACATCTTTTCGGTCATGATGTATGTCGTCGAGCGATATCACGATGCTGAGCATTTTGGCTCCATCGTCCGCTCCTTCTGGTTTTCGATTGTCACCGTCACCACGATTGGCTATGGCGACGTCACTCCGCCGACAACGCTTGGCAAATGTCTTGCGGTGGCCTTTGGCATTTTGGGCATTATTTGCATTGCTCTGCTGACGGCCAACATTCTTGATGCCAATGGTCGCTTTGATTCCCTGTCGGCTCGTTCTGGTGCTCTTGATGACCAATCGTCCCAACGCTGACATCGCTATCTCTATTTCCTTCATCTCCATGCGCTGCAATTGCTTTTCTGTTCAGCAGGCTTAGACTTCATCTTGGAGCTGGTTTGATGTTCTGCTGCATGCAATGAAATCATTATTGATTAGGGCACTTGCGGTTGGAGTTCTGCTCGTCGGTTGTCTGATTTGGTCTGCTCCTGTTGTCGCTGCTGAAAACCCATTCATTCGCGACATTCAAGCCCGTGGGGTGTTGAGGGTTGGTCTCCCTGATCTGAATACTCCTCCTGCTTACTATCTTGACGAGTCTTCGGGCGAGCTTCAGGGCTACGACATTGAGATCGCCCGAGGTCTTGCCCGAGAGCTCGATGTTGATGTCTATTTCGATCGCACTTCAGACAGTCTCAACCAGCTCGTCGCACGGGTCGGTCAGGGTGATTTTGATCTGGCCATCGGCAAGCTGGGTTTGACCTACAAGCGGATGTTTGATGCATTCCCTGTCCAATATCTGAAGTTCCGTCACGCCCTCCTCGCCAATCGGAGTTTCCTCGCCAGCTTGTCGTCAGAGCCTGGTAGTCCGGACTTTGCTAAAGAACTCAAGGCCTCATCCATCAGAATTGGCTCGATTTCTCGAACCATCTGGGAAACAGAGACAGCAAACAACTTTCCCAATGCCACATTTGTTGGCTACAAAAGCTGGCCCGACTGTCAGAAGGCCTTGTTTGATGGAGATGTTGATGCCATTTACCGTGATATGACTGAAATCAAACCTCTTGTTTATGCTACGCCTCAACTGATCCTTGATTATGTGCCGATTCTTTTTGATGACATTATAGACAAGAAATCAATTTACTTGTCTGAGGAAGGAAGTGTCGGTTTTTCCGAATTTATTCGCTTCTTTATTTCTAAGGAGTGGGGAGATATCAAGACCGACTCGGACATTCTTGAAGAGTTTAAGTCAACATTCGTCGATTCGAGGTCTTGATGATGTCGTTCTCTTCCTTCCTGAGGCTTCTTCGCATTGCCCGTACCCCCAAGAGTTTCTTTCTCTTTATTCTTCCATTCTCGATCATCCTAGGAACTGTCCTTCCTGATAGTGCAGCTCCTGAATTGAATCGTGCTGGTCTTGCGCTTGTACAGCTGATTGCCTTCCCGGCAATCCCCTTGGTGCTGTCGGCGGTGATGATTTCCATCTCCAATATTTTTTCGATTCACGGCGAGGGTTCTGTTGACCAATTTCGCTTTGCGCGACGTTTTGCCACTTCACTGGTCCTGATCGTTGTGTTTGCGGCGTTTCTCGCGCT